>CAMYKF010000396.1 GCA_947258905.1 uncultured Pirellulaceae bacterium
GATCTTGCGCAGCTCTTGCTCGAAATACTCGCGCCGATGCCCGGCTCCCAAAGCAAACGACCCGCCGAATACCCCGACAACCACCGTTTTGGAGTCGTGATGTTCCTTAATCACGTATCGGTTGTCCACCAGGTCGAAATCGTAAAACGTTCTGAAACCAAAGTTGTTGATCCCGTCGACTTCAGGGTTGAATGTGTATCCGAACAGCGGATGAACCACGATTTGACCGCCAAACTCGAGGAGTTGATTATCGGTGTCCGTCGCCTGAACCACAGGCGACGTGGCCTCACGGATCTCCACGAACTCGGCGACGGACGGACCGTCTGCACGGAAGGCCGTCCACACTCTGAGCGATACTTCCGCTAAAAAAAGACCAATCAGCAGGCCGCCCAACAGCAGCGCCAAGCGCGGCAAAAACCATCGTAGCCGGGACTGCCCTCGTTCACCTGTTTGTCTGCGAGAGGATTTATCTTTAATCAAGGATTGCTAATCTCCAAGTTGGTTCCGTCCTTAAACGTGCCACCAATTCAATTGGCTCTGGCTTTAAGCTGATCGGCGGCAAGTCCAACTTGATCCAGGGTGGCTTCCAGCGAGTATTATAGCAAGCTGGCTTCCTGACTGCTGAGCAGGTTTCGGTAAAATCAGTTCAGGTCAAATGACAATATACGGAAGTCAACGGTTCCCGTTAGTGCTGATTGGGCCAGCGGAGGTCAGGAGAATATGAAACGCATTTTGCCGTTACTGGTCTTGTTGACGGCTTGCTGGACAACGGTTGCGACAACGGCGCAGGAATCGCATGGGCCGTGGATGCCTCATGTGCACAAAATCGACAACTGGCTGGACACGATGATGTTCGAAGAAGACGGCCAGATTCGCTATGCGGTGGCGGCGGAGACGCCGGAGCAGTCGTCGATGAATCTGTATCACGGCTTGCCGGGCATCCTGCTGTTTTATCACAAGCTGCATGAAGTGACGGGCGACGATCGATACGAGGAAAAAAGTCGGCAATTGGCCCAGGTGATTGCCAATTACCTGGACAAGGAAGATGGTACGGGCGATCCCGGTCTGTTCACCGGCTACACGGGCCTCGGCTGGGTGTTGCTCAAGACTTACCCGGCCGAACATCGGGACAGCATTCTGCATTGCATTGAACTCCTGTCCGCAACGGCCCAACCGGTGGAAGTCGAGGCAAGTCGCTTTGACGGACTTCCGCGAACGGCGTTCAGGTGGAATGAAGTCACCGATGTCATCGGCGGCTCGGCCGGCATTGGCATGTTCCTGTTGCGGTGCACCAATTCGGATGACATCAACTACGACAAGACGTGGTGGTTGGCTCACGCTGCCGCCTGGGGGTTACGCGAACGTGCGGGGCGTGTTGACCTGAATGGCGACATTGGGCTGAAGTGGATGATGAGTCCGACCTTTCCGCGTGAGATGCCCAACTACTCCCATGGCACCGCCGGCATCTGCGATTTCCTGCTGGAACTTCACAAAGAGGCGCAGCGAAGGGATGCCTTGCCAGTTCCCGATGGCGAATTGGGAACCGTCTATGATGGCCAGCTCGGAGACTGGGCAAAATATGGGGCGCGATACCTCGCTTCACTTGACGCGGCGCATGGTGCACAAGGCCTGTTGCCTCATCATTTTCCGGATGGCGAGGAGTTGTTTTATCTGGGCTGGTGTCACGGTCCGGCGGGTACCTGCCAATTGGCAAACCGTCTGGGTGAGATGGAAGGCCAGGCAGCGTGGCAGGAATACTCAAAGCTCGCCACGGACGAACTGGTCCGGGCTGCCTTGCACGCCAGCCGCGCCGACGGATTCTGGAATAACGTTGGAATCTGCTGCGGTAGTGCGGGCGTCGGTTCGTTTTTGGTAGACCAGTCCATCAGGTACAACAACGATGAGTACCTCGCCGAAGCCCACCGTATCGCCAAGGACATTTTGTCGCGAGGCACGGTGGGCGAAACCGAAGATGGACGGCCCACATTGTGCTGGACGCAGGCCGAACATCGCGTGCGTCCCGAGTTTCTGCAAACCCAAACGGGCCTGATGCAAGGCGCCGCCGGCGTCGGTTTGTTTCTGATCCAGCTTGAGATGATCCATCGCGATCGACAACCATTCAGTGTGTTTGGCGACCTGATGCGGTGAGAACGGACGCAACCCGGTTGGCCCAACGGGGTTCCGTACTGCGCCGTCGATTGATGGAGTTGATTTGGGGTTCGCCAGTCCAAGCTCCCCTCAGAACCACAACTCTCAACCGAGGCGACTACCCGTACCTGGCTACAATCCTGTCAGCCAATTTGGGAAACAGTCGATCGAGCCAGACAAGGCCCCAGCCGGACCAGCTGAGGATGATCTCGTGCTTGCCTTTTTCGATGGCCTTGATGGTACGCCGGGCGACGTACTCGGGTGACTGGGCTTTGGACATTTGGCGATAATCGGCGCTGCTTTTGTCGATGACGTTGTCAAAAAACTCGCTGGAGGTCGTACTGGGGCTGACCAGCAATACCTGGATGCCGCGGTGGACCAGCTCGGCGCGAATGGAATCTGCCAGGCCGTGCATGGCGAACTTGCTGGCGCAATATTCGCTTTTTATGGGCACGGCGCGGTGACCCAGCACGCTGCTGACGTTAACCACGATGGGCTGGTCGCCTTTTTCCAGCACAGGAATGGCCACGCGAGTCAACTCGGCCGGTGCAAAAAAGTTGACTTCCATCACACGTCGCAAGCGATCTTCATCGGCGTCGGCAAACGGACCCAGCGCGCCAATCCCGGCGTTGTTGACCAAAATATCCAGACCGCCAAATTCGCGCTCGGCGGTCTCAACCATTTGTTGCCGCACCGCAGGATCAGTCACATCGCCGGCCACGATCACTACCTGGCCACCATGATGCTGGATTTGTTCGGCCAGTTCCGCCAACTTTGCCTCGCGACGGGCGTTGATCACGAGGCGACAGCCGCGATCGGCCATTTGCAGAGCCAGTTGCTGCCCGATGCCGCTGCTGCAACCGGTGATGATCGCGCGGCGGCCATCGATCGAGCGTCTGGCCATCAGGCAACGTCGTCCATCGAAGTAGTGTCGGCCGGTTCCGCGACGGCGGCAGGTTGCCGGTCGCGAATCACAATATCTTCAGACTGAATGCGGCCCAGATATTTTTGCGGGATACGGCAATGCACCGTCACGCGCGTATCACCGTACTGTGTGGAGAGCACTTCACCGTGCGCGGCCAGATAGGCCAGCAGCTT
>CAMYKF010000397.1 GCA_947258905.1 uncultured Pirellulaceae bacterium
CACCCTTGGGATCGATCACAATTGCCGGAATGCGATCAATGCCGGCCTCTTCCAGCAAGTCCAGGCAGAGGCCCGTCTTGCCGCTGCCCGTCATGCCGACGACAACGGCATGCGTGGTCAGGTCCTTGGAGTCGTACAGCAGCGGTGTCTTCGAGGCTTCTCCAGTGTCGAGGTCAAGTTCTCGACCGAGAAAAAAGGCCCCCAGCTTTTCATAATCCTGCATGGCTGGTTCCAGGTTGGATTTTCAACAAGGTCACGCGGGCCCGCACGGCCCGGTGATGGATAAGCGGGCGGCGCAGCAACAGGGCTGGCCGTGAAGAGAATAATCTAGCGGGAATGGGCCGAAAACAAAATCCCGGCGTCAAACTGTGTAGCCGAAGTGGCAACACTTCCGGCGCGAGTATCGGGGGATCGTCCATCGTCTTTGTGGCTGCAGAGGCCCGAACTCTTGCGAGTCCGGCTAAGGTCATGCGAGTCCGGCTGCGGTCATGCGAGTCCGGAGTCGTAGCTGCCTGCTCCTAGCGGCCGCGTTTCCATTTGCGGATGAATCGGTTGGCTTCGCCGCGGTTGGCGAATTGCCGGTACTCGATCTTCACATGCTCCCTGTCGTATTCACTGAGCGATTCCACTACCGCCTGGGCCCACGCCCGCAAGCTGCCCTCGTCCGGATAAAAACAACAGTGCTTGGTGTCTCCATCCAGTCCGGGCACGACCGCCATTCCGACATAATGCGGTATGTCTTCTACCGGCGAGGTGTAGCGCTGGCGAGACATGTATTCGACCATGGCGTTCTCAAAGGCCTCGATGTCATCGCCGAAGAATTTTTTGAAGTGAATCAGATTGCTTTCCACTTGCTCGGCAGTTGGGTCTTCGGGCAACATCCCTTGCAGCGGCGGCATGCGTGACAGGTAGCGCATGTAGCGGTCGAACTGCTCTTTCTGATTCTCGGCGAGGTAGTGCGTGATGGTCCAGGCCGCTGCATAACCGGTTGAACCCAGCCTCGGGGAGCCGACCGTGCGCGTTACGGTATCTCCGTCAAAACCCTTGACGAATTGCTTTTGCATGAACATCTCGAGGTCAAACATCCGCATGTCGTTGATCTTGCCGGCTCCCTTCCAGGCAAATTTGTGACCGGGTTTGGTCGGTGCCATGTATTCGGCGATACCTTCGCCCAGCCACATGGGCCAGCGGGAAAGACGTTGCTGCACGCCGATGTTGTGCAAAATCTGATGTGCGCCTTCATGGGCAATCGTCGACAGCAATTGCTGTTCCGCCAAATCCGGACGCACACCGGCCAGCGATGATTCCTGTTTCAGCACGACGCGATTGGCGGCGATGGCATAGTAGGCAAAGATGCCGGCGGGCACTGGTTGGAAGGCCTGATACTGGCGATCCGTATGAAACATGATCACCGGCAACATGACCTCGGGCTCATGCACACGAATCCCCTGCTCCGTGCAATATTCCATGACGCCTTCCAGCATGGTTTCCATGACTTTGGCCGTCACCCTGGCAAACTCGGGAGTCGTGTTGTAAATAAACACAAAGTGGTCGGTCTCGTGGGTCTGAAAACCGCGCAAGCGGGGATCATCCAGCAGCGATTTGGACAATGCCGCCTGGTTCATGGGCTCAAACGGACGTTCGGTGGGCTGTACCTTGTCCGCCAGTCGACCCACCAACTGCCCGTCGGGCAGCATGACAACGAAGTTGTCTCCGACCTTGACGTAGACCCGGGCCACGCAGCCCCGCCCTTCTTCGTCATCGGTCCAGACATTTTCCGAGGCGTAGGGCACGACGTCTCCGTCCGGCAATTCGATGCCCAGCATTTCCGGCTGCAACTCGATCGAGCCGTAGATCTTCTTGCGTTCAGGCTGGCTGTCCTGTGCGGCCAGCCACGCACAGGCGAAAAACGAAATACCAAACGCGGTAACGATAGCGAATTGGCAGAGCGTGCGGTGGGCGGGTTTCATTCAGTCGATCCGCAGGTGAGAGCATTCGGACGTAGTCTGACGAGCACTGGTTTATTATCCCGGCGCTGTCAAAACTGTCAAATTTCCGGGTCAGCCACATCGCTTCCTGCTGCAGAGTGCCCTCAAACCTGGCAGTAGTTAACGATCGCGTCGCTCGATTTGACGGGCCAGGTCGCTCAACTGCCGTTCCAGTCGTTGCAGACGGCGGTTGATCTCGTCGATTTCACGCGTGGAATCACCGCGATAGTTGCGTGGTGGTCGTTCAAGTCGTTGCAGACGGCGAACGATGTCCTCGATCTCGCGTGTTCGTTCGTGCAGAGGGCGGGCGTCGCGTTCGCCTTGACGCGAAGGGCGGGCCTCGCGCTCCTGATCAGCTTCGCGAGTCCGCCGCTGGCTGCGTGGTCGATCGGAACCGCTATCGCGCCGCTCTTCGCTTGATTGTTCGCGGCGTACTTCGCGCCGCCGCTCAACCCGTCGCTCCTCTTCCTGACCTTCCCCTCGGGGTCGATCGCGTCGCGCGGCATCGCGCGGCGGACGATCCCGTGTCGATACGGCTTCGATCACGATGCGAATCTGTCCGTTATTGTTCTGGATCGCAAACTCCATTGTGTCGTCCGGGTTAATCATATCGCGGGAAACCAGCACGCGTCGCAATGCGTTGGCCAAGTGGCCCGAGTCCCCGTCATCGGCTCGTCGTCGGGGGCGTTCCTCTTCCTGGTCGTAGGCTCGCTCGATCATTTGCAGCAACAGTTCTTTGCCTTCCTCCCCGCGTTCACCTGCCTGGCGATTGCGTTCCACTTCGCGGATGACTTCCACTTCGTCGCGGTCCGTGCGTGGCTCGTCCCGACGGCGTTCCTGGGCAAACAGTGCACTGGTCGTCAAACAAAAACAGATTGTCATAATGACGGTGGATCGGATCATTGCGGGATTCCTGATGAGGGGTGGAGTTCGTGGCCGGCTGCCGGTTCAACTTGTTAAACACTGCTGCGTATCCGAAGTGCCGGTTTGATTTTCCTGTAAATTTCTTCAGCCTTTTATTTTGATTGGTTTTTGCGTCGATGAGAATACTTTTTCGTGATGCCCGCATGGCGGGTCCACAACAGGTCCTGACCGGGAATTTGCTGGTTGAGGACACACGGATCGCGGATATCGATGTGTCGCCCGATACGCCTGCGGACCGGATTGTCGAGGTGGCCGGCCGCTGGCTGATCCCCGGCGTGGTTGATGATCAGGTGCATTTTCGCGAGCCCGGCCTGAC
>CAMYKF010000398.1 GCA_947258905.1 uncultured Pirellulaceae bacterium
CCGATCGTGACGCCGCGACAGACGCGCGTGGGCAAGGTTTCTTCATCAGGATCTGACGAGCGCAGTTCCCTGAGGTCGGGTGTGGTGGCGCGGGGGAAACGATCGTTGGTAAAAATCGTGCCGGCGCTGATCATCACGCCATCCTCGATGGTCACGCCATAGCAAATGTAAACGTTGGAATTGATTTTGACGCGGTCGCCAATTTCCACTTCGTAGGCGATGCAGGTTTTGCCACCCACGATGCACTGTTCACCAATTTTGGTATCGCGGCGAATGTGCACGTGATGCCACACCGAGGTACCTTCACCCAGCGTGACTCCGTCTTCGACAATGGCGGTCTCGTGAATTTTGGCAGGCATGATGAATCGGGAGTGCGAGGCCCTGCCCGAGCCACCGACAGGCGGTGCGGCCCGAACGCGGTCTTGCCCTCCCGTTTTCCTGATTTCCCTGTTTGCTAACCTTGCATGGCACTGACGTACATGGCGTCGGTTGGCTTGACCGGTAACCAGCCATGATCTTCCATCGCCTTGTAGGCCGCCTCGATGGTATACACCGAAGCAATGGCGTCGGCCGGACCAATTACCAATGGCTCGGTACCGCGAATCGCGCCGGCGAAGTTATTCAGCTGGTTGCGGAAAGCAGCTACCTTGTCGTAACCGGAACCAAACACCGTCCAGTCGTCGTCGCCGTGCAGCTTGTATCTGGATTCCTTCCAGCCGACGTGCAACGTGCCCTCGGTGCCAAACACATTGATAAACGTCGGCAGTCCCTTAAAGATGCTCCAGGACAGATCGATGCTGCCGATAACCCCTTCCTCGCTCTTCACAAAGATGTGAACGGTGTCTTCGACGTTCATCGTTTGGGTACGCTTGCCTTCCACCACGCGGATTTCGGACATCGGACCCAGCAGGTACCGCATGATATCGACCGAGTGGGTGCCGTTATCGATCAGAACGCCACCACCGGAAAGTTCCGGATTGGAATTCCAGCGATTGCTCATGTCGACCACGCCGGTAAAGCTGTTCTCGAACAGGATGATGTCACCAAGGATGCCCTCTGCGAGGATCTCACGGGTCTTCGCCACATCCGGCACGAAGCGGAACTTGGACGCCATCGTGAAGACGACTTCGTTGCGTTGGGCAGCACGAACCATTTCCCACGCATCGTCGGGCGTGGTGGCCAGCGGCTTTTCACACAGCACATGGATGCTGCGCTCCATCAGGCTCACGGCGATGTCGCGATGCGTGGCCGGCGGAGTGCAAATGATAACCGCTTCCGGTTTCACTTCATCACACATGACGTCCAGATTTTCGAACGCCTGGCAGCCATGTTTTTCCGCGAGGGTCGTGGCGGCGTCGCGATTGACATCCATCACGCCAACCAGATCCAGGCCCTCCATGGATTCCAGGGCCTGACTGTAGGCACCGGAAATCGCACCGGCCCCGACTAATGCGACGCGAACGGTTTTGTATTCTTTCATCAGTTGTACTCTCCAGGTTGCTGAAGCGAGTTGCGAATTGCATGGGCAATGTAGTTCACGTGTTCTTCGGTGTAGGCTTCGTTCCATGGCATGACGAGGATGCCTTCGAGGCCGGCGAAAGAACCGGGGAAATTTTCCGGTGAGTAATCGACAGCTTCAGGTCGAGCTTCGGTGAACGGAAACTGGCTTTTGCCAAAGGTCACCTTGTCGCGGAAAATCTGGCACTGGAAGGCGGGCTTTTGGATGTACCGCGGCGCGGAAAAGATGCCGTAATCCTCACGCAAAACTTTCGCCAGACCGACCGCCCCGCCAGGTACCTTGTCGCCATCCACGTTCAGGCAGTACTTCCAGTAGGTGTGAACCGATCCATCGGAGATTTTCGGGGTTTTCAGGCCGTCGATACCCTGAAGTTTTTCGGTCAGCAGATCGGCCATTTGCACGCGATGATTCACGGACGTTTCCAGTTTGTTCAGCTGGGCCAGCGCGACTGCGCCGGTGATGTCGTTCATCCGATAGTTGGGTGCGATAAAATAATGGTCCGGCTTTTCGTCACCGTAGCCCCAGGCCTTGTTAATAAACAAAAACATGCGACGCGACAGATCGGCATCGTTGGTCACAACCATGCCGCCTTCGCCGGTGGTAATGTGCTTGCCCTGTTGCAGGCTGAAGCAGCCGATGTCGCCAAACGTGCCGATTAACCGTCCGTTTTGCGTAGCCAGAAATGCCTGGGCACAATCCTCGATCACTGGAATCTCGCGAGATCGAGCCAGTTCCATAATGGGACCCATGTCGCATGGGTTGCCAAACAGGTGAGTTACGATGATCGCTTTGGTGCGCGGGCTGAGGACCCGTTCGATGGTTTCGGCCGTCACGTTGCAGGTGTCCGAATCGACGTCGGCAAAAACGGGCACGGCGGTTTGGTACAGGATGGGAGTCAACGCACCCATATCGGTAATGGATGTCGTTACGAACTCGTCGCCCGGTTCGGGATCCAGCGCGGCATAGGCCGTGTGCAAGGCGGCTGTTCCGCTGGAGGCACACCAGCAATGATCAACGCCCATCATTTCGGCGAATCGTTGCTCGAACTGCTTGACGAACGTGCCCCTGGTACTGGTTAGCGTGCCGCTTTGCAGGGCCTGGGTGACCATTTCGATTTCTTCGGTGCCCAGCGTTCGGCCCGAGATATTCTGGTCACTGGGTAACTGGATCTGTTCCGCAGATTGAAAAGCAGGGTTCATGAAGCAAATCTCGTAAAATCCGTGTGAAGACGTTTGGAAAAGTGACTGTGGTGGGGCCGTCAGGCCGGCAATTCGCTATCGGAAGCGAGTGGACTAGCTGCTTTTGGCAGAGCCCGAGAATCGCGACACCAGAATGCGTGAAAGCAACTTCATGTGACGAAGGGCGACAGAAGCCGTACGCATCTTGGATTGACCAAATTTGCGAACTTCAAGGACGGCCGGGCGTTCAATGATGGGGTAACCCTGTCGGCTTGCCTTCCACACTAATTCGGCCGTCCCTGTGAAGCCATGGCAATCCGGGCGGATCGATTTCAAAAGCGAGCGTCGATAAACCCGAAAGGCACAGGTGTAACAATTGATCTGGTTATGCAAGAGGAGTTCGTAGGCTTGCGAGGCCCGCCGCGACAGCCAGATTCGCCAAGCGGGAACATTTCTGACTTCGCCGTCGGGGTGATACGGGGAAGCTGTCACGATTGCCACGTCATCGTCCAGCCAGGGGATCATGTCCAGCAGCAGCACCGGCGCATAAGTACAGTCCGAATCGATCGAACAAACGATTTCATGGTCGGCGGCGTCGATGCCGGTAAAGATGGCAGCAGTCAGGCCCCGGTTTTCGCTGTGCTGCAGCAATCGGAACCCGTCTCCATTCCCGAAATGGCGGTTGAGCTGCTCCCAGGTATCATCGGAACTGCCGTCGTCGACCAGCAGGAATTCGAACTGGTAATCCTCAGCGCCTTCGTCCCGCAGCCTTTGCAAATGCGATCCAAGGTAGGCAACCGATTCGGATTCGTTGTAGCACGGAACGACGACGGATACGGCAAGCCGGGGAATTGCTGCGGTGGGGCGGCCCGAGGCTTTCGCGATATCCGGACCCGTATCCGTGGATGGGGCAGGATAAGTCATGGGATGGGAATGCAAGGTTGTCAGTCAATGCGGCAAGTTGAGTCTAATTCGATTCTTCCCCGATTGCCAGTACCTCATTTTCGGCGCCCTTGCGTTTGCAGAGGCCTGATGACTGTTGCGCAGCCATTGCGGGCTGCAACCTGAACGGAAGTCAACGCATGTTGGGAGCCCGCTGGCCCGGAAGGCTCGGCTAGTGACCGTTTGATGTCGTGGAAATCGTCTGCATACGCTGGCCTGCCAGCGCAGCCCTCGATGGAAAATCAGCGGGTCGCCAGGGCGGCAAACAGGGACGCCAGTTCGGCTTCGACTTCTGTTTCTGACTCCACCGTTTGCTGGATGCGTTGTCGCAAGAGATCACGATAGCGACCGCGCATCCGGTGAGCCGCCACCTTCACCGCAATCTCATTCATCCCCAGTTCCTGCGCGGCTTCGGCCCAGGACTGGGCGCCTTCCTGGACCAGACAGGGCTTAAGCGCGGCAAACAAGGCGTCCTTGTCGCGCTGGCGGTAATATTTTTCCAGGTCCTGCATCACATCGTCGAGAATCTGGATGGCCCAGCGCCGATCGAACCATTTTTCGGGCGTCATTTCCACGCCGGGTTCCAGCGAGTAGCGCCGATCGGCTTCCTCAAAATCGAGCGACACACGCTGACGCTGACCGCCTCGCTTTGCGGCAGTTTGTTTGCGCCAGTCCTGGATAATGAAGTTGTTCAACGCGGTGAGCAGGAAGGTGCGAAAGCGACCTCGTTCCTGATCGGCCAGTTGCAACCGGTCGCCATCCAGCAGGTGGGCAAAAAAACCCTGCGTCAATTCTTCCGCATCCTCACGGTTGTGACCCTTGCGTCGCACGAATGCGTACAGCGGATACCAGTACAGTTCACAAAGATGCTCCAGGGCCATGCGTGATTGCGCTGATTGCGCGTCGCCGGCCGCCACCACCATGCTCCACGACGTCGTCGCGAACTGACGTGCTCCCGTTCCGGAAGGATCGTGTTGCCAGGGCTCGGTTTCATTCATGGAGTGTTAATCAACTTTAACCTGAACTTTAACACTAACCCTGACCCCCGTGCACTGCGGTCAGTTTGACGTTCACTTGATCTTCAAGTCAAGTTTAGGTCGAAGCCTTCCCCGGCGGGTCAGGGGGTTCATATCCGGTGGATGCGGCAGTTCAGGTTGAGGTTTAAGTTTAAGTTTAAGTTTAAGTTTAAGTTTAGGTTTAGGTTTAGGTTTAGGTTTAGGTTTAGGTTTAGGTTTGGGTTTAGGTTTAGGTTTAGGTTTGGGTTTGGGTTTGGGTTTGGGTTTGGGTTTGGGTTTGGGTTTAGGGTTTAGGGTAAGGTTAAAGTTGGAGGATCGGATTCAATTCTCTCCATCCTGAAAATAGACGTTGTCGGGCAACAGACGCACCTGCAACTGGTGATAAAAGGGCAATTGATCCTTGGGCCGAATGTAATCCTTGCCGTTGCGATAGGCCTGCAACTGGACACCGGTGGCCTGGCGGAATTCAGCGGGCACATCCGTCACTATGCCAGCCAACATCCGGGCTGCCTCGGGAAATTCTCCGCGGGACGCCAGTTCGGCCGCCCCGATACGATCGGCCACCCAGGCCAGTGGATGATGGCCGCGATCAAACGGCCCCCGGGTGGCGTTGCGAATGGAGTCGTCGGGGTGAGTCGTTGTGTACCAGATGTAATACAGCCGCGCTACCTCACGTGGCGTACTGTGGTGACGGGATGCTGCCTGCGTGCCGGTTTGGGTCGAACGCCAGGCCTCAAGTGCTTCCTGCGACCGCTGATTCTGCTCGTGATCCATCGCCACAAACAGTGCCCCATCGACTGACTCCAGACCCAACTCGCCAGCCTGGCGGGCGTAACGCGCCGCACTGTCAAATCGTCGTTGTGCGAAATTAGCCATGGCCGCCCGGAATGGATAATCGGGCACCTTGGGAAATTCCAGCGCCGCACCGTCGTAGTACATCAACTCGTCTTCAATAAATTCGGAGTTGGCGATGGGCTGACCCGATTTCCAGCGGCGTACACGGCAGTCCTTGACCTGACAGGAAGCGCCGCCGGTGGAGGCCGGATGCAAGGCCAAGCCAGTCGCCTTGCCCACCGTGATGCGGTCGTCGTGCTTCTCAAGGATCATTCGATCATTGACCAGCAACTGGTAGTAACCGCGGCACACATTCAGCTGCATCCTGAACGGACTGGTCGCATCCACGCCAATATCATCCAGTGACAGGAGTGCGCCGTTTTCGGTCTCTCGACCCGACTCCGGTACACCACTTCGCAGAAATCCGCCCCTCGCGCTAACGGCGGCCCAGCAAGCCGTCTGCCCGAAATCTCCGTACGCGTCCCGCGCCACCACGAACAAGCCGAAAGCGCCGCCTGCGTCCCCGGCAAATTCCAGTTCGGCCTCAATCGTCTTGGCACCATCGAACAGATCGGCCGTCATCAGGTGGCTGTTCGCTGCGGCGTCAACCTTCAGGGATTTGGCACTCTCCGGGCTGAACCCCTCCAGCCGATCGCTGTGCCAGATCTGCAGATGGTTGTCGAATTCCAGATCAGTCCACCGGCCTCGGTAAAACTCCGACAGTAAATGCAGTTCGCGGGCATAACGATCCCAAAACGATCGTTGCCAGGATGCCGAGGCCGAGGATGCTCCGGCGACAATCATCGCCTGCAGTTCCCCGGCGCGATGCATCCGCTCGCGGGGCTTCAGCGATTCCCACAATTCATCCAGTTCGGTTGCCAACTTGACGACTTCTCCGGCCGAGCGTGGCATGCGGGATCGAAACTGGTCCAGCGTGATTGCGCCCCGATTGCCGCTGGCGGGCGTGCGTTTGCGTGCGCGATTTGCGTTGCTTCGGTTAGTGCTTTCACTTTCGCCCGGCGGTGATACCTCGCGAAACGGATTGCGCGCCTCGGGTTTGCCAGAACGAGGTGTTCGCACAGGAGGCGTTGGCTGTGTCGGCGCATCCGATAATCCGGAAGAGGATAGCGATTCATCCCCACCACCGATGTTGGAGGCTGGCTGATTCGTGCGCGGCGGATTCACTTGCGCTGTCTTGTCGACGGTTTTCCCCGGCGGTATCAAGGCCACAACGCTGAGCGTAACCGTGACCAGGCCGCCGACGGCAGTTGCCGACCACAACAGTTTTTGAAAATTGCGCAGGCCCAAACCCAGCGCCATGACACCTGCGAGCCCCAGCATCGCGCCAATCAAAACGGCCACCACCGAAGACGGTTCTTCACCGCGCCCGGACCATTGCAACAGCACAACGATGACGCCGGCCAGCAACAACATGCAACCGACCGACACGGCAGCGATCTCGGCAGGCTGCATCACTGCTGTTTTTTTAACATGCCCAAAACCATACACAGGTTGTGTGTCCAACGGCCCGGGTGCCGTCTGGTATTGCTGCGCGGGCAATGGTGCGACAGGCGTGACGGTTTGACCCGGCTGAACGGGCGTAACGGGATGAGCGGGTGTGGCAGGGACGACGGGCGAGGTCGCCGGCTGGACTGGCCGCGCACCGGCATCACCCGGCGCTGATGCGGCCCCGTCAGGTTCGGCGCCCGCGCCGGGAATCGCCATCACGAGATCGCAACGTCGGCAGCGAAAGTAACCTGCAGCCGTGGCCGGCAATCGATAACGCTTGTTGCATCCACCGCAAGTCAAGCGAATCTCGGACATGAATGACTACCTGTTTGGAATTGGTGAACGCTTGCGCGTTGCTAGCGAGCATCGCCCTTGAAACGCGCGGCCACAAGCGCAAGGTCTGGCTGCGTGGTCGTCACTGGCAAATCGCATACGCCAGCGTAGGGCGCTGTCGGTGAAATGCCGCAAATTGACGCCCTCCCGGATTGCGTTGTTGACCTGATTGTCTGGTCCCGACATTCGACGAGACAAATCCTGGTGGATACCGCCATGGGATTATTATAGCCGAATGTCTGTGGCGTTGACTTTGTGGAATTGCTGACTTACAAAACTCGCTGAGAGAGACGGACCTTTCGGGTGTGCAGGAGCAAAGGCGAAACTATGAACCGAATCAAGCTCGGGCTGCTCGCAAAACTGGCTGGCCATTCGCAAGCAAACGAGACTCCGGCGGCAACCATGCGGGAAAACAACTCACCCGCACTCGACGACATCGTACCGCAGCCTGCTTCCGCCACCGCCTGCTCCTATTTCATTCCGTTGCATTTCGAGAGTCGTCACGCGTACCCGCTGGTCGTCTGGATGCATTCCGGTTGTAACAACCAACGACAACTGGACCATGTCATGCCGCTGATTAGCGAACGCAACTATCTGGGTGTCTCGGTTCAGGGGACCGAACACCTGGGCAATGGCGAGTACGGTTGGCTGCAATCGGCTGACTCCATTGAATCCACCATCCATCATGTCAAACACGCGATCGATTCGGTTGCCGCGCGATTTCGAATTAACACGCAACGCATCTTTATTGCCGGCTGCGATACGGGTGGCACCATGGCGTTTCGTGTCGCGTTCGCATTTCCGGAACTGTTTGCCGGAGTCGCTTCTTTTAACGGCAGCTTGCCATCGAATCTGAATCCACTGGGCAACTGGCGGACCTGTCGCCGGGTTCCCGTATTCTGGGCTCATGGACGCAAATCGGGAACATTTCCCGAATCGAACCTCTGCCACCAGTTGCGTTTGCTGCACGTCGGCGGCTTTAACGTCACGTTGCGACAATATCCCTGCGCGGATGAGCTGGGTAATCGCTGTTACGGTGACCTGAACGTGTGGATGATGGACCAAATCGCCGCTGCTGGCGAAAGCGGGATCATCAGCTAGCGAATTCTCGCAACCTCTTCTCTTATCCTGTTGCTTACCGCAGCGTTTGTCTGCCCTGGCGTTGTAGTTTTTTGCGCGCGCCAGCATGCGGTCACCGAAATTTTCGCCGATGTGCAAATGCCGGATTGACATTGATGCGGCGAATTTTGTACATACTCGCGACTTTGCCTCAAGAATAGAAATTGATTTGCCGAAACGCGGGAGTTGGTGCCTTGAAACAATCAGTTAGTGATCAATCGGGATATCTTGTGCCTTTGACCGAACAATGGCACATGACTTTGGAAAGCTTTCGGCAACGAACTCAACTGCCGCATCAGCTTGAAATGCTGGAGTCGACGATCGCACGTCAATTCCTTGCCGCGCAGGCCATTTGCCGCGGCGTGCACCGGCCAACTTCCAACAACTGGCTGGGTACCAGCAGTATCATCGAGCATCTGCGGAATGAGACGGCCGAATTTTTGCAGCAGCGTCGTATGCGGTTGATCGCCGACGGCTTTGGCTGGACGCGTCGCGCCCTGTTTGACTCACGCACGTTTCTGGCCCTGTGGTGCCTGACGCTGGAGTTTGCCAGCCTGGCGGATCCGGGCAGTACGATTGAGGTTTCGATTGGCAACTTGCCAACGCGTCTGGAACTGGAAGTGGGCAGCGACTGTCGTTGCCTGGAAACCGGATTCTCGACTCATTCGCCAGCGCTGGAATTTGTTTGCCGCATGTTTCCGGAAGCGACCGGCACCAGTTTGAACTGTCCGGTCGGGGGTGCGGCCATTCAGTTCTGTATTCCCGGATACTCGGCCCGTTCCACTCGCGCTGCCTGATCGACCAACACAGAGGCTCTCCACGGATGAAACCCTGGCAGCAATGGCTGATCATCGCCGCGGGCTGGTTGCGCGATAATCCCGGCGCGCGCCGCTGGACCATTGTCGCCCTCGTGGTGATCGTCCTGTTGGCAGTGTTGTCCAACGGATCGCTGCGCAGCAACCCCATGGTTTCGCTGTTCGATTCGCATGAATTGACTGGCGACGAGATTAGCTTGATGCAAGTTGCATTTGGCCAGTCAGATCTGAATGAATACGAAGTCGGCAACTCAATGATTCAGGTGCCGCGTTCGCAGCGTGGTGATTATCTGAAGTCGCTGGCCGAGAACAATTGCATTCCCCCCGATCTGACACTGCACCAGCAATCCAGTTCCTCGTTTGACTTTTTCGAGTCCCGGGCCCAGCGACGGCAGCGGCAGCTGGACCGCAAGAAACACATCATCCGGGATATGGTTTTGCAACTGGGTTTCGTGCACAAGGCGATCATCGAATACGACGAAGCCCGCGGGCAGTCTCCGTTTGATGATTTGCAACGCACGGCGATTGTGACGGTCCGGCCCGCAAGCGACCGCACTCTGGAATCGGCCGAGATCAAGGCGATTCGCGATACCGTCGCTGGCGCCGTCGCCGGACTCAAGACCAGCCAGATCACGATAATCGACACCCATGCCAATCGCTCGCACCGGTTGAACGAGCATGAAACAGGCGCGGCCAGTCCTCCGCATGTCGCCGCCAAGTTGCTGGAGGAACGAAAATACGAACAGAAGATTCACAATGCGTTGTCCGCTTATCCCGACATCCGCGTCAACGTGGAAGTGGCCGTTGATCCCGTGCTGCGTCGCGTCGTGGATCACCGCAACATCGAGGGCCAGCCGGTCGTCGTGTCGCAAACCAGCCAGCTGGAAACTTCCGGTCGTATGCCTCGCGTGGGCCAGCCCTCGGGCCCGCCCATTCCCGAAGTGTTTTCCATGGGCGCCAATGGCCGGGCACAAGTGGAAACGGAGCCCTGGCAACGCAAAACCGAAACCACCCATACGATGGCCAACGGCACCTTTGAGACAACCGAGACGGCCGGCCCCACGGTTACCGGCGTCAGTGTCTCGATCGGGATTCCCGAAAAATGTGTGCGGTACTTTGCTGCCCGCCCGGCCAACGTCGATGCAGTTGCCGGTCCGTCCGAGGAACAGTTCACGGCCGCGTTCCAGCGACTGCGCAACGATGTTTTGCAGAAAGTCCAGCCGCTGGTGCCACTATCTGCATCATCCGCTGGCGAAGGCAACGCCGACCGGATCGCGCAACAGCAAATCGCCGTCACGATGGACCTGGAAATTCCCGCTGATGGCATGCCCCGGATGGCCGCGGGTGGCACGGTGACGTGGTGGAGCTATTTGTGGTATGCATTGCGCTGGCCGGTGCTGGGATTTGTCTTGCTGGCCGTCATCGCGTCCGCATTCTTCCGCCCGATCGGCCGCAACCGGCATCACGGGCTGGCGAACCAGTCGAATTCCGAACCACCGTCCGCAGGACAGATGCAGTTGGAAGATTTTGATGCACCGGCAGCGATCGTGGAGGTTCCCGACTCGCACCTTGCCGAAGAACACAATCAGCAAGCGGTTCAGGAGAACATCCGGATTCAGCTGGATCAATGGTGCCGCGAAAACCCCGACGCTGCCGCCGCCACCATTCGGCAATGGCTGGACAAGGCAGGTTAGATCCCGGAGTTCCACAAAATCATGAAACTGTCCCAACACCAACAACGCAAGTTTGCCAGTTTGCTGGTCAACCTCTCCAGCCAGACGGCAAGTCGCATCCTTGATCGCTTCGACAAGGCAACTCAAAGCGATGTGCGATCGCAGATGGACCAGTTGTCGCCGCCGCAACCCGCCGACGAACAGTTACTGGCCCAGTTTGCCGAGTTTCTGTACTTCGAGCCGGACCAGCCACCGACTCGCGATACGATTCTCAAACCCGACGTAACCGGCCACGCCAGCCGCGACCCGCATATACATCGGCCGGCGCGGTTTGAATTCCAGGATCTCTTAACGCTTGGCGACACTGCGCTGGACACGTTGCTGGAGACTGCCACGCCCGAGTTGACGATTGCGGCGCTGTGCTGCAGCCCCCGGCAATTTGTGCTCCGCGTCCTCGATCGGCTGTCGCCCGCCGAAGCGGATCGTGTGCAAAAACAGATCAACCAGACGGACACGATTGACTGGCATCAAATGCAGGCCATCCAGCAACGCATTTGCCAGGTCGCAAAACAACTGATCGAAAGCGGGGCCATCGAGCGATAACATGAATCAAACAACCAACTGCAACACGACCACTCGCGGCAAGTGTCTTTCCATTGTGATTCCGTTGACCGCATGGTTGGCCGTGATGATGGCCAGCGCTGTGCAGGCCCAAATGACGTCGCCCGCGCAGCAGGAGCAACCGGCGCCCCAGACCGTCCCGTCGTTTGACTTCGATAGCGTGCAGGAGGGCGGCGGCGGCCTGGAGAACGTCGCCGCCGGTTCGATGGACTGGCTGGCTCGTCAAATCGCCCCCCCTTCAGGCGAGGGTGAGCAAGCGGGCTGGGCTGTCTTGTCGGATCCCAATACGAAACGCTCGGCCATCAAGACCGGCGCCACACTGACCCTGGTGATCAGCGTTTTTCTGCTGCTGGTATTCGTGTTACGCATGCGACCATCCAACAAACGCCGCCGCGGGGGACTGCCTGACGATGTCGTGGCAGTCATTGGCCAGACAAAGTTTGGACAGACGCAACGGTTGCAACTGATTCGGCTGGGTAGCAAGTTATTGCTCGTTTCCTCGTCGTCCGCGGGCTCGCATACGCTGGGCGAGATCACTGACCCGGAAGAGGTATATCAAATTGAAACCATGTGTCGGGAAGGCAAATTCAATAGCCTTTCCGAAACACTGCGTCGTCGGGCCGCCGAAAGTGCCGTGGAAAGACGGCAATCCGGTGTGTCGCTGGGCGGCGGTCAGACACGGGCCCGTAGCGGCCGCACCTTGCTGGAAGCCTGAGCCGGCCCGGACCAGATTCCTGTTCCATCATCCAACGTCGTCACTGATGCCAAATCGTCTCCCCAAATCCGGAGTGCCCCTGTTGCCTGTTGCGCTGGCCGCTGTGACGCTCGTCGCCGTGGCCTGCCTGGGTACTGGCGAAGTGTGTGCCCAAACGGAAACGGGTCCGCTCACCGAACAGGGATTGGCGGAAGTCGTGGATGTTGAGCAGTGGGTCCAGCCTGACCGTATCTCCGGGACCTTCAAGACCGTTCTGTTGCTGGCCGTGATCAGTCTTGCGCCGGCCATTGCCCTGATGACCACGTCGTTTGTGCGAATCGTGATCGTGCTGGGCATCCTGCGGCAGGCGATTGGCGCCCAGCAAATTCCCTCCACGCAAATCATTACGGCGCTGTCGCTGTTTATGAGCCTTTTGATTATGGCGCCGGTGTGGAATGAAGTGAAAACATCCGCCATCGATCCGTACACGTCCGGCGAAACCGAAATGACGCTGGCCGAAGCCTGGGAACTCGGCTCACGACCCGTCAAGGCATTCATGAGCCGGCAGATTGCCGTTGCCGGCAACATCGACGACATCTGGTTGTTTTACCAGTACCTGCCCAGCGAACAACGCACTGAACAACCCGAAACCTGGGACGACATTCCCATCCAGGTGCTGTTGCCGGCGTTCATGATCAGCGAACTCAAGATCGCCTTCATGATCGGATTTCAGATCTTCATGCCATTCCTCGTCATTGACCTGGTGGTGACCAGCGTGACGACATCGCTGGGCATGATCATGTTGCCGCCCACGATGGTAAGTTTGCCGCTGAAGCTGATTCTGTTTGTGCTGGCCGATGGCTGGCACCTGATCGTCGGCATGTTGATGCAAAGTTTCACACCGTACTTGTGACGGACCGTCCCCAATTATGGATCCACAATTCGCCATTGATATCGCGCGGCAATCGGTGCACACCGTATTGTTGTTAAGCGCTCCGGTACTGGGCGTGGCCCTGCTGGTCGGGCTGATCGTCGGCCTGCTGCAGGCCATGACGCAAATCCACGACCAGACAGTGCTGTTTGTGGCCCGCCTGGTCGCGGCCGTGATCGTGATCAGTATTTGCCTGCCGTGGTTCATGGAACACTACACCGGATTCAGCCGCGAGCTGATTCAGCAAATCCCGGAAACGGTTTTCAAGAGCACGCCGCACTAGTATCTCCAACCGCGTTTTGGTCCGCGGCCGTATTCATGAGCGAGCATATCCTGTCGGCAACTGCCCTGACGTACCTGCCAGCGCTCGTGCGTCTGACGGCGTTGGCCATGACGCTGCCGGTCATCAGCGGGCGAGTTGTTCCGATACGCCTGCGATTTGCCTTTGTGTTCGCGCTGGCCTTGATCGTCATTCCTTCTTTGGGTACGGCCAGCAATCCGGAAACGCATCCCGTGGCGTTTGGCCTGAGTCTGGTGCATGAAGTGTTGATCGGCGCCTTGATGGGCCTGTCGCTGAATCTAATGCTGGCTGCGGTTCACGTGGCAGGGGCGCTCATCGAGGGGCTGTGCGGTTTTTCCATGGCCAGTTTTGGCGTCGCGCCGGATCCCGATGCCGGACAGGGCGTGTTTGCACGTTTGTTCTGGTGGACGACGGTCGCCGTATTCGTAGCCAGCGGCGGATTGAATTTGATGGTGGGTGCCGTGATGGAATCGTTTGTGACGTTGCCACCCGGCGCAGCTGCGCTGGATCGCAGCATGCTGGAATTTCTGGTGCAGGCTTTGGGCCAGAGTTTTGAATTCGGCGTGATGACGGCCCTGCCGGCCATCGCTGCGCTGCTGGTGGCATCGATGGTCCTGGGCATGGCGCAAAAGAACTTTC
Organism: uncultured Pirellulaceae bacterium; assembly: GCA_947258905.1. GTDB lineage: Bacteria > Planctomycetota > Planctomycetia > Pirellulales > Pirellulaceae > CAJQPP01. The sequence goes on from CAMYKF010000398.1 coordinate 14,125, forward strand.
CCCAACTGGGCGGCATGCAAGTCGGGCTGGGCATCAAGGCGATTTGCGGAATGCTTGCCGCTTCGCTGGTGCTGATCTCGCTGCCGTGGATGATTCGCAGCGGTGTTGACCTGACCACCGGACAATTGCAGGAGCTGATTCAACAAGTGTCTGCCGGTTTGCACAATTCGGGATAATAGTCGAATGGCGGAAGATCGAGATCAGGCATACCAGGACCCAACCGCTTCGCGGTTGCGGCGAGCCGAACAGTCTGGCCAGTTTGCCCGCAGCCGGGAATTGGCGGCGGCCATTGTGTGGCTGGGCGGCATCGCCATTTTGGCGACGCTGGGGGCGACACTGTATCGCTGGCTGGTGCAACTGGCCAGCAACAGTTGGTCGACCGCAGGAAACGTGGCTGACGCAGGTGAACTGTTTCAGCAGCAATGGCTGGCAGGCCAGACGATTTTCTGGCGTGGACTACTGCCGATCCTGGGCGGACTGGCAGCGCTGGCAGTGCTGGCTCACTGGTTTCAAAACAGATTCCGGTTTTTGCCGCAACTGGCCGTGCCTGATCCCGGGCGTCTGCTGCCGCAACGCAACTGGTCGCGCATCTTCAGTGCTGAAAATCTGGCCTCGCTCGGTTTCAATCTGCTGAAATTCGCATTGCTGGTCGTGGTGGGTATGTGGATCGTGGTGGGTGATTGGCAAACCCTGTTGATGACCGGCGGCCAGCGC
>CAMYKF010000399.1 GCA_947258905.1 uncultured Pirellulaceae bacterium
TGTCGTTGGTTCGGTCGTTGGTTCGGTCGCTGGATCAGGTTCCGATTCGGACTTTGGTTCAGGCGGGGTGGTGTAGTCGGCAGAGGTAACGGCCAACAGTTCGGCGGCGGTCCAGGGGGCCGAACGGTCGGAGGTCGCCGTCCGCGTGGCCGCCATCGATTCTGCCGTCAGGGGTTCGGCCTCGTTGCCCCAACTGTTTCGCACATAGGTCAGTACGGCGGCTATCTTGGCGTCGTCCAGCACCTTGCCGAAGGCCGGCATGTTGCCGTTGTAGCTCGCACCGGCAACCGTAATCGGTCCCTCCAATCCGTGCAGCAAAATACGTTTCAGGCGCTGCGGATAGGTCAGGACCCACTCCGATTGCACGAGCGGTGGGTACTGTCCGGCGATGCCCTGACCGTTTTGCTGGTGGCACGAGACGCATCGTCCGGTATACAGCTTTTCGCCGAGCACCAGCGGATCGATTGGTCCGTCACTGTCCGCGACCGCGACGGCACCGAACGACGGGCGTTCGTCCAGCACGTCTCCCCGGAATCCGCCGCTGTACCACGCCAGATACCAGCCTCCCCAAAAGATCAGCGCGAAACAAATGCCCACCAGCCACAGCGGTACCGGCTCGTAGCCATCGCGCGGTTCTCGTTTCTCGCGCATGATCGGCTCATGCAGTTTCCCCACATCGGCCGATTCGTTGGGGAAATCGGACGACTGCAACGTGTCGCGACGCGCCTGTTTGGCTTGCTCGACGGATGCTCGTTGCGCCTTATCGCCGGGGCTGGTTTCTTTTGCCATTTGGTGGTTCCCCTTGGACGCCCACTCACTTTTGGACGTCGAACGTGCGGTCCAGGCTCTTCAAATACGCAACCAAGGCCCGACCGCGATCATTGGGCACAATCTCGAAACCCGGTTCGGGCGCCCACTTGCCTTTCAGCGGCAGGGCATCGGGTGAGGGATCGCCCTGGATCGGGCGGCGCTCGAACAGGAACGAATAGGGCGGCATGATCGAAGCTTCGCTGGTGATCTGCGGGTTGTACAGATGCAGATAGTGCCACTCGTCGCTAGGTTGTCGGGCCCCGATGTTGATCAGATCGGGACCGGTGCGCATGGTGCCGAGCAGCGCTGGATTGTCGTTTACGTAATCCAGCGGGACGGTTCGCCGCGGGCCCCAACCGCGCTTCAAATCCGCGTTCCAGTATCCCCCCCGCACCTGCTGCGAATGGCAGTAGTGGCACCCTTCGTCGATGTAGACCTTCCGCCCCACCAGTTCAACGCCACTGTAAGGCGCTGGATTGACTGCTCCGGTTACCTCGTCCACTTGCGGCGTGATCGAGCCCAATTGCTGGTACGGAAAAAAAACCAGCCCCAGCCAGGCGGACGAAAACGTCAAGAACACGCCGACGAAGATGAGCGTACCGTGGTTCATGGCAGATCCTGGGTCTCCGGTTGTGTGCCGCTGATCAGTTCCGCGTATCGCTGTTGATCTTCCTTGAACAACGCGGGCCCCCGTCTCCGTCGGCTCAGGCCCAGGCCCGTGAGATTCAGAAAAAAGAGGATCCCGAATGCAACATGTCCCGCGAGCATCAGCACGCCACTGACCGACCGCAGCTTGAGCCACATGATGGTGCCTTTCATGACCGTCATGAAGGGCACCGCTCCGCTTTGTTGCTGAAAACCTCCCACAATTTCGCCGGTCTGCGAATCCTCGTAGCCGAAGCAGAACCTGCGCGTACCCTCCCACAGCCCCTGATCATCGACCAATTCGTGCCACGATTCGGTCGCTTGGTTCAACTCGAAGCCTTGAATCAGCCCGCCTATCGTCAGCACGACGAACATCATCATCACGCCGAGAAACGTACCCCAGAAGTGCACGCGTATCAGGTTGCTCGATCCCCATTCCCGTCCCGTGAGGCGCGGCACGATGTAGTAGACGGCGCCGAACATGACCATGGTGAAGAACGCATACAGTCCCAGGTGCGCGTGCGCGATTGTGTAGTGGGTGAAGTGGGTCGGTTCGTTGATCGACCGCAATGACATCAGCGAGCCCTGAATACTGACCAGCGTGTAGCACATCGCACCGGCAGTCACAAAACGCAGGGTCGGGCTGAAACGCAACACATCAAAGAAGCCCCGCATGGTCATGTGATGATTGATTGCCACGGTGGACACCGGAATGATCATCATCATGCTCGCCACGGCCGATACCGTTACCAGCCAGGCCGGAATCGGACCGCTGATCAGGTGGTGGGCACCCGCCCAGTTGTAGAACAGGGCGAACGTCCAAAAACCGAGGATCGAAAGGTAGTAGGAGTGAATCGGCCGGCCCAGCACCTTCGGCAGGAGATAGTAGATGGTCGCCAGCCCGATCGGTGTGAACCACACGCCCAGCGCATTGTGCCCGTACCACCAGTTGACCGACGCCTGCGTCACGCCCGTGATCGGCGCTTCGGACATGCCGTTGATCGGGATCGCCATCAGCAGGATATTTGTCGTCGCGTATAGCCAGGGAAACCAGAAAATGGCCCCCATGATGTACCACTGCGACACGTAGACATGCGGCTCTTTGCGTTCGCCAAACGTGATCGCCGTCCAGACGACGACCAGTCCGAAGGCGAGGAAAATAATCAGCGCCGCGTAGGTGGGAAACTCAAGCCATTCGATCCCGTTGCTGTGACCGATCAGCAGTTCGACGGTGCCGACAAGAACTCCGACGTTCCAGACGAGACACGAGATCACCGGCAGTGCGGGATAGCGGAGCCTTGTGCGAGATAAACGGCACATGAGCCACATCATCGTGCCGACCGCTGCCATGGCACCCCAACCATAAGCGACCAGATTCAAGTGCACGGGCCGCACGCGACCGAACGTTAACCAGTGATAGTCGGCCAGCAGCCCCGGGTAGTGCATCTTCAGCGATGCCAGCAGTCCAAACAGGGAGCCGGCCAACAGCCAGATGATGCTGCTCGCGAAAAAGGCGAGCACGGGTTGCCGACACGACGCATCGATCGTCTGCCGCTGGGTAGCGACGCCCTTTTGGGAAGGCCTCGTTACGGGCGATTCCGCGGGAAGCGATTCGCTGTTTGCAGCACTAGCCGTCGGCATGCAACTGGTCCTCCAATTGTCGCTGCCGGTCGGGAAACGCATCGGTCATCCGCCCCTGCGGCTCGTCTTCGTCAAAGATGGACGTAGCGCCTTTCTGAAAATCAGAAAACTGCCCCCCG
>CAMYKF010000400.1 GCA_947258905.1 uncultured Pirellulaceae bacterium
GTGATGTTTTTGGATTCCATGCTGGACTCCGTTGAAGCCGGGTTCCTTGCGTCGAGCGATGCGGCCCGTAAGGGAGCGATTCTCCCGCTAAATTCCCGCCTCAATTATATCCTGAAAACGGTTTCAAAACGACCCGTGATTCTATTGACAACGTTAATACTTCTGAGAGAATGCGTTTAGCATCTTGAAACCGCTCCCAAAATCAACCTGTTCCCTGACTCTATCTACAAAGGCCTCGAATCATGCGTCACCATCCGCTTCGCCGACCTGCCTTTACACTCGTTGAATTGCTGGTCGTCATCGCCATCATCGGGATTCTTGTCGGCATGTTGCTGCCGGCCGTCCAGCAAGTTCGTGAATCGGCGCGACGCACCGAATGTATCAACAACATGCGGCAAATCGGACTGGCCTGCCAGAACTTTGTTTCTTCCCGCCGCCACTTCCCCACGACCGGCGGTTCGGCTGACGATTTCTGGGCCAATTCCTTCGGCAACATTAACGGCTACGAAGCTGCCGGCTGGATGTATCAGATCCTGCCCTATATCGAACAGGACAATATTCACAACCAACGCAGAACCCTCGGCTGGGATGGTGGCGACTCGCCTCTGATCGAAACACCCATTCAGATGTTCAACTGCCCCTCGCGTGGAGATCGCTTTGGCAGCTGGTTTGGTGTTTTCCCGGTGGCCCTGGGTGATTACGCCGGCGTGATGGGCAGTGAAAACGACTGGGATGAAGCAGCCCAGGGAAGTCCCTGGGGATTCCAGTGGAACGAAGGATTGCCTCCCACCGATGCCGAGATGGCCGGTTACGTTTGGACCGGGATCATTTGCCGTGAAGCCCACACGCAGTACGTCAGCGGTTCACCCAACGTGACGAAGTTCCCCAAAGTCGGATTCCGCTCGATCACCGACGGTTCGTCCAACACCGTGATGATCATGGAAAAGGCTGTAGCGGTCGAGCACTGGTCGATTGATTCTTCCGGTTACGACTGGTGGGAATTGAAAGGTTACTACAGCGGAGCCGACTGGCCGACCATGCGTGTGATCACGCCCGAGTTCGGTCCCGGCGTTCTTCCGGAAGTCCCCATGCTCAGCGACGGTGCCGATCGTCCGGCGACTTATACTTACAACTCCGCAGGACGCCCCTTTGAAAAAGGCTTTGGTTCGGCGCATACCAGTGTCGTCAACGGCGTTTTTGGCGATGGTTCTACCCGCTCCATTTCCAACAGCGTGGATCTGCAACTGATGAACAGTTGTGGCAAATGCTCTGACGGCACGGTGCTGGACTTGTCGGAGTTGTTGTAGCTTTCCAGATTTCGATTGCCTGGCGGAGAATCATCGTGACAACCAGCTGCAAATGGAATTGGTCGTGCGGATTGTTGCTGGCCCTGGCCCTGTTGTTGCCAGTCGGTTGCGGCGGTGGCGGCGGACCCGACAAGCTGATTAGTGACGCCAATGCCACCAACCTGCATCGCGTGTCCAACCTGTACGTGCTGTACCAGACCCGTAACGGCTGGCAGGGACCTCCCGACGAAGCCACGTTCAAGCAGTTCATCGAGTCCCAGGAGGACCGCGTCCTTGAGCGGATGGGCGTGGAACCCGGCAACCTTGCAGCCGTGTTTGCGTCGGATCGCGATTCTGAACCGTTTGTGATTCGCTGGGGCCTGCCGGGCAATCCCCGGGGCGAACCGGTTGCCATCGTGTTTGAAAAGACCGGTGTCAGCGGCAAACGCATGGTGGGATTCACAATTCCCCCGCCTCGGGAAGTGGAAGACGCCGAATATCAGCAACTGTTGAAGTCCGGATCCTGACTCCCGCCAGACTGGGTGTTCCGGGACTCCGTGCAAGTGGTTCGCGGTGCGCGCCGCGACAGGCCGGTTCCGATTTTGAATTGACGAATGAGCAGTTCTCCCGCCCAGCCCGACACTCCGCCTGACTCGTCCGCGCGACTAAGCGTGGGTGAGAAAGTCGGATATGGCCTGGGCGATACCGCATCTAATCTGTACTGGAAGTTCTTCGAGAACTTTCTGCCATACTTTTACACCGACGTGTTTGGGCTGAAGACCCAGGCGGTCGGTGTCATGCTTTTGCTCACCCGCATCTGGGATGCCATCAACGATCCGTTGATCGGCTATATCGCCGACCGCACGCAAACCACCTGGGGTCGCTTCCGACCATGGCTGGTGTGGATGGCAGTGCCGTTTGCGATCACCGGCATGTTGACGCTGTACACGCCCGATCTCGGGCCCACAGGCAAACTGGTGTACGCCTACATTACGTACACGCTGGTGATGATGGTCTACACCGCCATCAACATTCCGTATGGCGCGCTGATGGGTGTGATCTCGCCGAATTCCCTGGAACGCACCAGCGTTTCGACCTACCGATTTGTTGCGGCCTTCTGTGGCGGCATCATTGTCCAGTACCTGACACTTCGGATGGCCGGCTGGTTTGGCGGCACGGAAAGCGTGACTGAGAACGGCGTGTCCAGCACGCGGATTGTGAACGAGCAAGCCGGGTTTTTCTGGACCATGGTGGTGTTTGCCGCAACGGCGGCAGTCTTGTTCCTGATCACCTTTGCCACAACCCGGGAACGCGTGCAACCCGAAGTCGAACGGGGTTCCACGCCGCTGTCGGACCTGAAGTTCATCCTGACCAGCCGCAAATTGCACCAGATCCTGTTGATCGGTCTGGCGGCCATGTTTGCCCTGGCCAGCGGATTTGCCACGTCCTATTTGGTGTGGATCTTTGGTGTGTATGTGGTGCTCAGCGGCGTTTCGCTCGGCGTCAGTCTATGGGCGCGGCAGAAATTCGCCGATGTTACCGAGCCATCAACGCTTGAAAAGGATTTCGGTGACCTGATCACCAATCGGCCGTGGCTGGTGCTGTTCGCCTTTGGGCTGTTCCAGCTGACCAGCGCATTCGTGCGTGGCGGCGCCGTCGTGTATTACTTCAAGTACTACGCCGGCAACGCCGAATACGCCACGATGTTTCTGGTCTCCGGCAGCGTCGCCGCCATCGCCGGCATGCTATTGACTCGCCAGTTGACCCGCATCTTTGGCAAAAAGATGCTGATGGTTTACATGAATGTGGGCACGGCCCTGTGCATGTTGCCGTTCCTGGTGCTGAAGCCAGACCAGATCGCCCTGATGTACACGTTCAACATCATCGGCGCC
>CAMYKF010000401.1 GCA_947258905.1 uncultured Pirellulaceae bacterium
GCACAATGTACTCCGATACCGGTTTACGAAATCGTGCGAACCTGTCCCGGGCGAGATTGCGATGCAAGCGCCGCCAATGGTGGCCGTGAATCGTGTTCAGCACCGACGCCGGTCGTTCGTGGCTGACGGAGGTGTTGCGAAACACGTCGAGCTGCGCACCGTTTCTCAGGGTTGCTTCGTAAACCACCCACGGGCTGTGTTGGGGTGGCACATCGAACATGTGAAACACTTGCCTCATGTTCAGCCATTTGGTGACAATTCTTGCCGGTTCGGGCATCAAGTTCCCGGTCTTCGGCTGATTGATCAGGGCGATATGCCACAACATAAAGTAGCCAGCGAAGAAAACGCAAATCACATTGACCGGCCGCGACCAGAATTGCCGGGCCGACACCACATGACTGTCAGCATCGCCGAAGGCCAGTCGCGGAAATTTTTTGGCGAGTGTGTCCCACACACTGCCGGGCACCAAAACCAGCCAAACAGCAATCGAGAACCACGAAAACAGTCCGATATTCATGCAGGCGGCAATCGCCAGATGCAACGAACAAAATACGACCAGCCCCAGCATCCGCCACCGGTCGTTTTTCCACGGCAATAGCAACAATGGCGGTATAACAAGTTCCACCGCCAGTGTCGCCCACGTGACCAACTTCAACATGAATGGATATTGCATCAGGGACTTGCCGAAGGGCGTCGCATAAATGTCCAGCCGCAATACGTACTCCATGGCATTTCCGGAAAACCAGAACGTGTTTAGCTTGGCGATCCCGGCAAAGAAATACATGCTGAGCAAGGTCAGAATCAAACCGATGGTGGCACCGGACAAGTAGCGAATTGGCAGTTCCGTGGCACGCTTTCTCGCGTCCAACGACCAGATCGCACCCAACGGCAGGAACATCGCCCAGAACATGACGACTTTGACCAGCGTGTCACCGGAATGCAGAATGATCGGGTTTCGCGAGTGCAGCGACGCCAGCAAAACCCAGCTGACAATCGTCGCCAGGCGGGTTTTCCAGCCCACTGTCATCATCACCAGGGCAATCGCCGCGACCACAAACAGGAAGATCTGCCAGCCGAGACTGCCGTTGAGCGCGTGCAACGACCAGCTCATGGCACCCGGGGTCCCGTCCAGCAACTGGAAATAATCAGCGCGCTCGGCCAGCGACATGATGCCTTCGTCGGTATACATGGCATGCATCGATGTCGAACGCATGGCCAGATCGATTAGCAACAGAATGCCCATGGCGATACGAAACGCCGCCAGGGACCTGAGGTCGCATTGAAAGACCTGTTGCAACCAGCCGGGTCGCGATTTGAGAGAGTTGTGGTCGGCCATGAGGAACGGTCGCGCGATTCGACGCGCAGAATAAGAATAAGCCCTCGACTCTTATTGTATCGTTCGTCTGGCTGCATCGGCCACACGAAAATCACGCCAACGTCGGTCCGGCGGTGCCTGCCGCCACACAACCTGCCGAGCCAGCACAAACGGACCCGGCACCCCTTGCTCACTGACGGACCAGTCCGGGATGAATGTCCAGGTCCAGCGAATCAAAAATACCGGCCTGAAATTTTTCCAGAGCAATGGCTCCCATTACGGCATTGTCGGTACACAGCTGACGTCGCGACAGACACAATCGGATACCGTGCTGATTCGCACGCTCCTGCAATCGCACCCGCAGCAGCTGGTTCGCCGCTACACCGCCTCCCACACACAGCGTCTGACAGCCCGTCCGCTCGACGGCCTGAAAGCTCTTTTCGACCAGACAATCCACGACCGCTTCCTGAAAACTTGCCGCCACATTTGCGCTCAGCTCGTTCGACAAGTCGAGTTCGGCAAAGTCCACATGGCCGGTGCCGGCGATCTCGTAGCGGACTGCTGTTTTCAAACCACTGAAGCTGAATTCAAGCCGGTCGGTGTCGTGAATGAAGCTGCGCGGAAACTGGTAAGCCTGCGGGTCGCCTTGTTCAGCCACTCGCGAGATAGCCGGACCGCCGGGGTAGGGCAGACCCAGCATGCTGGCCACCTTGTCAAAGGCTTCGCCTGCCGCATCGTCGATCGTGCCGCCCAGCAACTCGAACTCGAAAGCACTCGTACAACGATACAGGTGACTGTGGCCGCCGCTGACGACCAGCCCAATGCAGGGAAAAATGGATGTCTGTTCGTCGAACTGGCAGGCGTAAATGTGTGCGTGCAGATGATTCACGGCGATCAGTGGTTTGCCAGTTACCAGAGCGAGAGTTTTGGCCGCCATCAATCCAACGATCAGCGAACCGGCCAAACCCGGCTCGTTGGCAACGGCAAAGGCATCAATCTGCTCGAGCGTCAAATCGGCGTTTTTCAGGGTTTCATCGAGCACCGGCAGGATACGTTCGACATGCGCGCGAGCGGCGATCTCGGGTACGACGCCCTGAAAGCGGCGATGCAGCTCGTCCTGACTGGCCACGACACTGGCCAATACCGAGGGCCCGCTGGTGACGATGGCGGCAGCGGTTTCGTCACAGGTCGTTTCGATGGCCAGAATCAGGGGCGTGGTCATGTCAGGTAATGGTTGCTTTGTTTTCTTATATACGTCAAAACTTGCCCCGGCAAACCGAGCTCTTTAAAATCCTCTCAGACGTCGCAGGGCCAGATTGTGACCAGGGGAACCACGCATGACTACCACCGAACAACAACTCAAAAAGGCCTTGTGGATTCCCGGTTGGTACGAACTGGATCAGCCGCTGTTTGTCGGCGCCCACGAAAGGTTCTGGTTTTATCAAAATCCGCCTGCCGACCTGCCGAATGTCGAATCCTACGACTATGTGTTTTTTAATCAACTCAGTGCCGCCGCCAACTGCCAGGTCCGGACGGCTACGATCATGTCGATCGAGCATGCGGTGCTGGGGGCACTGCGGCAAATTGAAACCGATGGCCTGGATTACATCTTCCATCCCGAAAATGGCGAGCCGCTGACGGTCAATGCCGAAGAGGAACCGGGCAAGATCTTTGGCGAGGGACCCGAGATCGCCGACTGGTCGGTCACCGTGATGCTGGCCGGCGTCTCGGAACCGGTTGTCGATACGACTTGATCGCCGGGTCCCGCTATCGATGACGACCATCGTCTCCTACAACGTTAACAGTTTCCGTGCCGCGACTGAAAAAGGCCTGCTCGACTGG
>CAMYKF010000402.1 GCA_947258905.1 uncultured Pirellulaceae bacterium
AGAGTGGCCCTCCCCGCCATCCCGTCAGGTCGGGATTGGCGACCCTCCCGGCGGGAGGGTCACGAGAATTTGCCACTAAATTCCCCGAAGAGCCCCTTGGGGGAGAGGTCGACTCGGCGAATCGCCGAGGCGGGTGAGGGGAAACAGCGGAGTCGACATGGCGAGAATTCGCCCCTGATACGCAGGATGGCTCTCCAGAGCCGTCGCAGCCGTGAATGGCTTTGACGTCAACGGCTCTGCCTAGCCATCGTATGAGCAGGCCCCGAGTCAGTGATCCGTTTCTTCGTCGGGGTTCTTGTGCGTGCCGTCCGCGTTGTAGCGCATATTGGCGTAATAGGCAAACACCACCGTCAAGCCGGGGATGGTAGCCAGGAAAACCGGGCTGACACGCCAGCTCATGAACAACGCAATGACCAGAAAAGCGGTCCACAGCCACCACGTATCACGCATCAAGCCGCCGTATTTGTTTTGCATAATCGCAGAACGGGCTACCGTAGTTCGGTGTCGTGGGGACCAGAGCCTGGAGGTGGTTTCAAAACGGCAGGCGAGTCCCGGCGCGCCGGGACTCGTTTTGCTCTGTTTTCCCGGTCTCAGAGAAACCGGGCTACCGCAGGAAACTGGTTTTGAAAAACGACTTCTAGACTGTAATGCCGGCTGCCGGCACCGGGAACTGGCTGCACATTTCCGACACCGCGCCGCGAATTTGCTGCAAGGCGTCTGCGTTTTCCGGATCTTTGAGCGCTGTGACGATCCAGCCGCCAATTTCCTGCATTTGGGCGACGCCCATGCCGCGAGTCGTCAGTGCCGGAGTGCCGATGCGAATGCCACTGGGGTCCAGCGGCTTGCGGGTATCCCAGGGGATCATGTTCATATTCACCGTGATGCCGCATTTCTCCAGCGTCTTTTCGGCGATCTTGCCTGTAGAATCGATGGCCGTGACATCAACCAGCATCAAATGGTTGTCGGTACCGCCGCTCATCAATCGCAGTCCTCCGCTCTTCAGCGATTCGGCCAATGCCCGCGCGTTGTCGATGACAGCCTGGCAATAGGTGCGGAATTCCGGCTGCATCGCTTCAAGAAAACAAACCGCCTTGCCCGCAATCACGTGTTCCAGCGGACCACCCTGCATCCCGGGGAAAACGGACCGATTGATATCTTTTGCATACGACTTGTGACAGAGGATCAGGCCGCCCCGCGGACCACGCAGTGTCTTGTGGGTTGTCGTGGTGACGAAGTCTGCAACGGCAACGGGATTGTCATGAACTCCGCCGGCGACCAGGCCGGCGTAATGGGCCATGTCGACAAACAGTTTGGCGCCCACTTCATCAGCGATCTCGCGGAAACGGCCGTGCGGGATTTCCCGCGGATACGCACTGGCTCCTGCCACGATCAGTTTGGGTTTGTGTTCGCGAGCCAGTCGGGCTACCTGGTCAAAGTCAATCAGGTGCGTATCTGACGTCACACCGTAGTGCTGGAAATTGTACAGCTTGCCGGACATGTTAAGGTGCATGCCGTGCGTCAGGTGCCCGCCGTGGGCCAGGTCCAGCGCCAACACATTATCGCCCGGTTCCAGCAAAGTCATGTATACCGCCTGATTGGCCTGGGAACCGGAATGCGGCTGGACATTGGCAAACTCGGCGCCGTACAGCTCCTTGGCGCGATTGCGAGCCAGATTCTCGATCTTGTCGACGATCTCACAACCGCCGTAGTAACGACGACCGGGATAGCCTTCGGCGTACTTGTTGGTCAGCACACTGCCGGCGGCTTCCATGACTGCAGGGCTGGTGTAGTTCTCACTGGCAATCATTTCCAGCCCGTCTTGTTGACGTTGCGCTTCGGCCTGAATGTGGGCAGTGATTTCCGGGTCGATAGAGTTCAAAAAGTTCATCGGTGATTGGCCCGCGGAGAGCGTGATGGATAATGAAACGGTCGTTCATCGCCAGGCGTGCTGGCGGGAACGACGAAACAAAAACCCGAAGCATCGGCGAGGTATGCAGCGGACTGGGCCTCGCCGATGCTTCGGGTTCCTTTCAGTACAGAGCCTGAATTGTTTCGGGCGGAACGCGTTTCGTCAATCTGAGACCGTCTGAACTGTGACCTGCACCTCTCCCTGGTTGTCATGCAGGCCGGCAGGCGATTCGTTCACACGCATCAACAGCCGCCCGTCCACGGAAAATTCGACCTCGCCGCCGTTGCCAATCTCGATCATCTGCAGTGGCTGGTCGCCGTCGGAGGCCTGAACTGCGGCAATCAACTGGCCCAGCGGCCGGCCGCGATAATACTCGATCGTAATTCCGCCGGCATCGGCGGGCCAGGCCGTGCCGGCTTCGTCGCGGACCCGGAACATGCCTGTACTGGAGAACTCCAGCTGCTGGCCGGCACGCACATCCACGCCGGTATCCTGCCAGCCGCGATCGCTGGCTACCGAAAACGAGGTGCCTTCATCGCCCGTGAGCCGGTTGTTCACGGGTACCATGCTGGATCGCTCGACGTCGTAACCGTAGTCGATTTCCTGCACCATGTTCCGCCATTGCTGCCGGGCCGCCGGCCAGTCGGCTTCTAACTCGCGGCGAAACTTTTCGTTGAATTCCAGCGCGTCGATGTTGGCCAGCGAGGGCAGGCGTCGAAACTTTTCCTGATAATCCGGATGCCGATCCAGGAATTCGCAAGCCGCCCATGCCCAGCCATAATAGCGAACTTGCTGAAACGAATCCGGCGGCATCATTAGCACTTCGTCCAGGTCAAAGCCGCGATCCCGGGCACGATCTTCGCGAATCAACTTGATGCGTCCCCAGTAAGGGACTTCGTCGCGATGTGCAATGCGGTGCTTGATCGTCAATTGATCGTCCGCCCAGCGGTGCACGGCCAGCAACTCGGCCATCCCCTCGGCATACCAGGGCGGGCCATAGCCACCGAGGAATTTTTCCATAAACGCGTGAGTGCCTTCGTGCAACAACAGGTGTCGCGTGTAGTAGTCGCCGTCCTGCAGGTACAGCCACATCATGTCGCCGCGCTGGTAGCCGGCCGGAAAATCGGGAAGATCGGCAAAGATCAGGCCCGCCGTCACAAAATTCTCACGGTCCAGCATCACGCATCCGTTCATGTGCCAGTCTGCAGCGTCGGCACGCGGAATCGCAAAGTAGTCGCACCACTGGTCGACAGCCTGGTCGAAAACCGCGACGAACTCGTCCACGTCCGCGCGGTCCCGCACGTCGGTAATCAGCGTCAGGTGATCGCCCCGGGTAACCTCCAATCCGGCGGCCTCGACTCGTCGCCAGTCAATTTCGTCGCTGGCGCGCTGCGCCATGGCGGACGGTAAACCAACCGCAGACAGCATCAGGATCAGGCAGAAATCAACAATCGTTTGCAAGCTCGGTTTCATCTCGCCCGGACATTTGGCATCATCCATGGATTGACTAGAGCCAGTTTCAAAACCGGGTTTTGAAAGTTTGTAGTCCCGCCTTGAGGCGGAATTCGGGCTAAAGTCGGTACAACAAACAGGGTTTTGAAACCACATCTACTTATTGTTAGGCAACATCCGTGATGTGGCAAACCGCGATTTGCCGGTTGGCATGCTAGACTGGTACGGTCGACTCCCGGCGACTGACGGCCCGCTTTTCTGTTTTGTCGAGTTACCCCATGCAATCATTTCAGTGGCGAATCCTCATCTTCACCTTGCTGGTGTGGCCCGGTCTGACACCGCTGGCTGCCCAGCAATCACTGGGTCCTGCCGGATTGCAATATGAAGTCGACCTGACCGGCTCGATCAATCATTACGTCACCGTGACCCTGACCGCCCAGCCGACCGGCCCGCAAACCGAATTGATGATGGCCACCTGGACTCCCGGCAGCTATCTGGTTCGCGAGTACGCCCGGCATATCGACCGGATCACTGCCCGGGACGAAGACGGCGATTCGCTGTTGCTGTTGAAGACACGCAAGAATCGCTGGCTGGTCGAAACGCCCGACGGCAAACCGTTTCAGGTGACCTACCGCATTTACTGCAACGAGACGTCGGTGCGAACCAATTCGGCGAAACGTGAATACTGCGTGCTCAACGGTGCGCCGACCTTTTTGACGATACCCGAGCAGTTCGATCATCCGCATCGCCTGCGATTAAATCTGCCTGACAACTGGAAGGTGTCGGCCACCAGCCTGCGCCCCATCGACGGAGAATCCCACAGTTACACGGCCGCCAATTACGACGAGTTGGTGGACAGCCCCATTGTGGCCGGCAACGTGCAATTGTTTCCGTTCGAAGTCGCTGGAGTACAGCACTATCTGGTCAACGTGAACGATCGCGGAGACTGGGACGGCGAAAAGGCGGCGGAGGACCTGGGCAAGGTCGTCGAGGCTCATCACGACATGTGGGGCATCGTGCCGTATGACCGGTATTACTTCCTGAACGTAATCAGCGACGGCGGTGGCGGGCTGGAACATGACAACAGCTGCCTGATGATGACGCGTCGACAAAGTTTTCGTGATGATGCCAGTTACGTGCGCTGGCTGAGTCTGTGCAGTCATGAATTCTTTCACACCTGGAATATCCGCCGCCTGCGTCCCAGGTCACTGGTCGAGTACGACTACGAAGCGGAGGTCTATACGCCCAGTCTATGGGTCGCCGAAGGCGTCACAAGTTACTACGAAGACCTGCTGCTGGTACGCGCCGGATTGATGGAGCCGAAGAAGTTTGTGCGAGTGATGTCGGGAATGATTCGCGGCGTGATGTCGCGGGAAGGACGCAAGATCCAGAGCTTGCGTGATTCGTCTCACGATACGTGGATCAAGTTCTATCGGCCCTCAGACAACTCGCGCGACACGCAAGTCAGCTATTACAGCAAGGGGGCCGTCGTGGCGTTTTTGCTGGATATGGAAATCCGCAACGCGTCCGGCGGGCAAAGGAGCCTGGATGATGCCTTGCGTCTGCTGTGGGAACGGCACTCGGGCGATATTGGCTATTCGCCCGAGGACTTTCGGGCTATCTGCAGCGAAGTCGCGGGCACCGACCTGAGTCCCTTCTTTGCGCTGGCAGTCGATTCCACTGAGGAACTGGATTTCCAGACGGCCGTCAACTGGCTGGGTCTGGAAGCCGGAGATGTGAAACCGCAAAACGGAACGCAGGACCCCGGGGAAGACGAAGATGCCGACGAGGACCGTGAACCGACACCGTGGATTGGCATCGGTGAACCCGATTCGCCAGCCACCGCCGCTGGCCTGGACAAGACGGATGAAATCCTCGCGGTCAACGGCCGACGCCTGACCGGTTCTATCAAGGAACGCGTTCGGGAATTTGAAATCGGAGACGAAATCACGCTGTTGATCTCACGCAACGGGGACATCATGGAAGTCGACCTGTCCGTGGCCGGCAAGAAACCCGAACCGCGCTGGGGACTGGCGATTTACGACGATGCGACCGCAGATCAGGAACGCCACTTTCTGGAATGGCTGCACCAGGAGATACCGGCATCGCTGCAAGCCGACGCGGATGCGTCCGAGGATGCAACCGACGCTACCGCAGACGTTGAAACTGGAAGTGAAACGGAGGATGCAAGCCAAGGTGCAACCGCGGGCTCGGCTCCGCCGCTTCCCGAGAAGTTTCGCAAAAAAGGCGGCAATCCGATCCAGCAGAGACCCTGAACCGCAGAATGTCGGACAACAATAGAAGCCATTTCAAAAACCGACAATGAACTGAGCCGCAGGCACTAGCCGGCGCTAGCCTCGGGTTCCTCGGTGACAACGTCGCCCCGAAGACCCGACGCTAGCGCGTTCGGCTCAGTTTTTGGAACTACTGAACAAGGAACTCGAGGGCAGAAGTTTCTGCTATTTTGGGCCCAGCCGCAGGACCGCCTGCACCGGATAATGGTCCGAAGGATAACGGCCAAGCAGATTGTGGTAATTGATGGCTGCGTTGACCGTCACGAATTCCGGTGAGTGCAGTATCCAGTCGATACGCGAGCCATCGCGTTTGGCCGCCCAATGATTGCTGGTTCCTTCGTTTTCGGACCCGGCAAAGATGACCCGAAAGGTGTCGGTCATCGTGCGTTTTTCATCATCGGGATCGCCGATCAGCGTTTGATACGGCGGCGAGTCAATGGCTGTGTTGAAGTCACCGGACAGAATCAGCGGCGTGGCCTGGCCATCAATCAACCTCTGGCGGATCAGCTGTGCCGACTTGTCCCGCGCTTCGCGACCTTTGTGATCAAAGTGTGTGTTGGCGAATAAAATCTCGGTCCCGGAATTGGCGCGATTCCTGAGCCGCGCCCAGCTGACCATGCGGGGCAATACCGCATCCCAACCCTGGCTGCCAGGCTCCTCAGGTGTTTCGCTCAGCCAAAAATGCCCTGAATCAACCAGCTCAAATCGATCGCGGCGAAACATGATGGCGCTGAACTCGCCACTGTCGGGATCCCGGTCGCGCCCACGGCCCACGAATTCGTATTCGGGAAATTTCTCCTGCAGGTACTCGCCCTGGAATTTCAGCACCTCCTGCAAGCCCAGCAAATCCGGATCAAAAACACGGATCGTTTCGACCACCAGGTCGTGTCGCAGATCCCAGTGGTTGTCCCCGTCTGCGGCGGTTCCGTAACGAACATTGAAACTCATGACTTTCACGGGCGGGCCGAACTGCCGGGTGCTGGCAAACCAGCCGCTGATCCACAGGCACAACAACACGGTGCCCGCAATCACCACGGTCCACGCAGCACATGCTTTCAGTTTGTCAAATGAAATACCGCCGGAATTCCCCATTGTTTACATCCTGGAGCCAATTCATGCCGGTTGGAAAATTCGTGCTGTCAGTTTGAACTTTAACATATTCCGCCACGTATTCCTGCCGATACCAGAATTGCGGAGCGATTCCCATTCATGTAATCGTTCCTGGTCCCCAAGACAACCAAGTCGATCGCCCCCCCGAAGAGGAATTTCTCATGCTTAAGCGTCTCCGCTATATGCGCTATGCCATTGCGCTCACCCTGCTGACTGTGGCCATCGTTTGCAGTGGCTGCGCCATGAATGACCGCTATGCTCCCGTGTCGAGTCCCGGTGCCGGCTGGGGCGGCGGCAGTTGCTGAAGCCGCTAGTTTGAAACGCACCGTGAGTGCGTTCACAGCTATTAGGTTCGAGGGAAGAGGCGCGAGGTTTCATGTAGCGAATCTCGTGAGAGATTCCAAGTTGCGCTCGCCGACCATGCCGCAATCCTGTGCATGTCCAACGTCTCACGAGGAACTTGCGCTTTGATTCAACCTTTCCCGTTCAACCTCTCCCATGATTGGGAGAGGTCACAACCCGCTTTGAGCGGGGCCTGGGTGAGCCATCCACGGCAACATACAAGGGTTGATCCACTGAATTAAGTCGATGCAACGCTCCCCCTCATCCGGCCTTTGGCCACCTTCTCCCCCCAGGGGAGAAGGCCTGCGCAAAAGCGCAAATTCCTTTCACGACTTTGGCTGCGGCCAACCGACTCAATTTCTTACGCCTCGATCCTCATCCCTCATCCCTCGCGCCTGATCACACCGACAGCTGTACGACTGGCGGCTTGCTTTCGCTGGTGACCACCGTGCCGAGCAGGGTGAAGGGTGTTGCTTCGTAGATACCGATGGGGATGATCTGTCCGGTCAGTCGCCGGTTGCCCTGAAACACGACGATGCGGTCGCAATGCGTGCGGCCGGTCAATTGCACGAACTCTCCCTGCTCGGATTCCTTGACGGATTTCTTGCTGGGACCTTCCACCAGCACTTTGACCGGCGTGCCCACAAATTGCTGGTTGTCCTCATGGCTGATTTGATTCTGCACGTCCAGCAACTCGTTGTTGCGTCGTTGCTTGACCGGGTACGGCACATCGTCGGGCATATTCCTGTGGGCCTTCGTGCCGGCGCGCTCGGAGTACTTAAAGATGAAGCTGTTTTTGAAACGGCACTCTTTGGTCAGCTTCACCGTTTCCTGGAACTCTTCTTCCGTTTCGCCACAGAAGCCCACGATGAAGTCACTGGACACAGCAGCGCCGGGCAGTTGCTCGCGAATCCGCGACATCATGTTTCGGTAATCGCCCACTGTGTACCCGCGTTTCATGCGTTTCAGTACCGCATCACTGCCGCTTTGCAGCGGAACATGCAGATAGGGCGAGACTTTGTCCAGATCCCGCACCGCTTGCAGCACCTCGACCGTCATGTCCCTGGGATAGTTCGTGACGAACTTGATCCGCTCAATGCCGTCGAGGTCATGCAGCAAGTACAGCAGTTCGGAAAAACTGGTGGTCTTGCTACCGTCCCGAAAACGGTAGCTGTTGACGGTTTGCCCCAGCAGCGTAACTTCCTTGCACCCCTGATCGGCCAGCACGCGGGCTTCGGCCAGAATTTGCTGCGGCGGCCGACCCTGCTCGGGCCCGCGAGTCATGGGCACCACGCAATACGTGCAAAACTTGTCACAGCCGATCTGGATCCGCAAAAAGGCCTGAAACGGCGTCGGTCGCATCGTCGGATCACGCAGCGGATCGAATGTCTCGTGACTGCGGCGGATCTGGTCGACCTTGCCGTCGGTGCGTCTCAGACTGAGCGCCGAGTACTGGCCTCCCTGGGTGCGGGCCTTTTCAATCAAGTCCGGAATTTGCTGCAGTTGTCCGGGCCCCACAATCAAATCGACGAAGGGTGCTCGCTCGAAGATCAGCCCCTGGTCCTTCTGGGCCATGCAGCCCATTACCCCGATGACCTTCTCGGGATGCCGTTGTTTCAGCTGTCGCATCCGCCCCAGGGCACTGTAGGTCTTGTTTTCGGCCTGTTCGCGGATACTGCAGGTGTTGAACAGGATGGCGTCGGCCTGTTCCGGCGAATGGGTCACCTGGTACCCCCGGCCCCGCAGACTGGCCACGACCATCTCGCTGTCCAGCATATTCATCTGGCAGCCGACGGTTTCGATGTACAGCAGTCGGGGTTCGGTCACGGTTTTTTCTGGCGGTTTGCGGAAATTCGTCGGGTGGGTCAGTGTATCACGCGATATTTGCCGGTGGAAAGCGAAAAAGGCGGCTCGGTCCAGCTGGCTGACAGGAACGGTGGCACAGCCCTCCGGGCGGAGGACCGACTGCATCACAGCCCGCAGGTCTGTGCCACATTTGGGCCAAAATTCCCGCCGGAAACCCGCCTGCCGTGGCGACTATTTCATGGCGGGTGTCGGGCGAACCGAAACGCCTGCGAATCCGTATGGATTTTCCCTGCCGGACGAGTATTATTTCTCGCGAATCAATTCATCAAGCAAAACGATTCAGGCGAGCTTTTCGATTCAGACGAACTTTTGGAGACAGTTATGCCAGCCAAATCATCCCTGATCCAAGCGATGGCGCTGCTGATTTTGCCAGCATCCCTGCTGTTCGTTTCCTTTGCCAATGCCCAGGAGCGGGACATGTTGCCCGAAATGCCCTTCCCTCCCCGTGATATGGGTGTGATCTGGGACATGCAGCAGATGAGCGGCATGTCCAATCGCAGTATTTCCATGACCACCGATGCCAGCGGAGTGACCACGATCAACGCCTCTGAAGACGGCGTCAAAACCTGGATTCAGGACGATCCCAATCGTGGCATCACGGTCAAGATCACCCGGCAATACGGACCGGAACAAATGGACTTGCTGATGGAGGAACAACCCGAACTGTACATGCACCTGAATTCCATCCCCGAAGAAACTGAAGACGCCGAAGTCGAAGTGACGGTGGGTGTTACCAAAACCTACGAAGCGGACGATGCGGAGGATCTCAAGCAGCAGCATCCGGAAGCCTTCAAGCTGTATGAAAAATACACTTCGGGTGACGCCGACATTCGCGCCTTTGGTGGACGTCTGGAATTCGCACCACCCCGTTTGAGGGTGCCCGAGCTGCGTGTCGTGCCCATGTTCGAGGGCGGTGGCGGCATGCGGATCGAAATTGATCCCGACCGCGTGCGGGTTCACGAAGATGAGGACCGGGAAGTGCCTGAGCAAACTCCCCGCAAGGAAGACAAGGATACATAGGAGGAGCGAGGTTTTAGGCGCGAGGAACGAGGTGCCGGAAAGCAAAAAACCCGGTCGCCAATTCGGCCACCGGGTTTGTTTTTTACAGGATGCGAATCAACGACTAGTCGTCATCATCCTCGTCGTCATCATCCTCGTCGTCGTCGTCCTCGTCCTCGTCGTCGTCCTCGTCTTCGTCTTCGTCTTCGTCATCCTCCCGGTCCGTCTCCGGTTCCTCCTCTTCGTGCGAGATGGTGACCTCGTGGCCCATTTCGGCCAGCAACGTCTGGACGGCCTCGTCCATGGCTTCGCCCCGCACATTGCGGTAACGGATCACACCATCACCATCCAGCACATAGATGGTGGGCCAGCCCCGTACGTTCCACTTGGTGGAAATCGGGCCGGAAGTGCCTTCGGGGCCATTCCAGAAACTGCGCCATGTGATGTTCTTGTCCTTGACGGTTTGACGAATCTGATCACGATCGCCATCGCTATTAACGCCAATCAATGCAAACGGCTTGCCTGCCAGTTGTTTTACGAGCGACCGCTCGTGTGGGTACATCGCCCGGCAGGGAGGTCACCAATCGCCCCAGAAATCGATCACCACGACTTTGCCGCGGTAATCACTCAGTTTGAAATCCTCGCCATCCAGGTCTTCGCCTTCGATATCCGGAGCCGTTTTGCCGATGGACAGGTAACGGAGCTCAAACAACGTGCTTTCGCAGCGCTCACCGATGG
This sequence comes from uncultured Pirellulaceae bacterium, assembly GCA_947258905.1. Classification (GTDB taxonomy): domain Bacteria; phylum Planctomycetota; class Planctomycetia; order Pirellulales; family Pirellulaceae; genus CAJQPP01. The sequence continues at coordinate 10,711 of CAMYKF010000402.1, forward strand.
TAACCACATTGTCACCGCGTTCCGTCAGCACGACGTCGCCGTAATTCTCGACGACATCATCGAACAGCGTTTCCAGGGTGGTACCGTCTGCGGTCTGGCCGTCTTCGTAGATCGCCAGTGCCACGTCGGATAGCGAATTCATGTAGACGTCAAAGCCTTGCAGCTGAGCCCGCAAGCGAGCCAGTTGTTGCTGTGCATCGTCGTCTTCCTCGGCTTCGTCGCTGGCATCCAGTCTGGCCTGGGCTGTTTCGGCATTACCCTTCATCGTGTCGAAACGCCGCTTGCCACCCTGGATTTGCATCACACTGGTGTAGGCGGCGATGCCCTTGACACGTTCAACCGGACTTTCGTCGATCAGTCGCTGCAAGAACGCCTGATTTTCTTCCGAAGGCACCTCGCGACTCTTGCTCATGGCAATGTCGGCCATGGCTTCCGATTGGATGTGATGCTCGATCAGCAGGTCGCTGGCCCCATTGGACATAGGTCCACGAACACGCTGCACGATCCAGGCGAGTCCCTCGGCAGCTGATTCAGAGGCAGGATCTTCCTCAATCACCGCCATCAGTCGTTCGGCATATGCGTTGGGCTGCGGATACGATTGCCGGAATATTTCCTGCTTGTCCTCCTGGTTTTCCGCGGCGTTGTAGGCCTCCAGGAATTCCGCATACGCCGTATCGAATTCCTCGATAATCGCCTCGACGGATTCCTCGCTGGCTTCCTCCGCAGCTTCCTCCGCAGCTTCTTCCGCAGCTTCTTCCTGTTCTTCCTGTTCCTGGGGGAACCAGGCCACCGGCGTCAGGTTGTGCGGGTCCAGCTGGCCCGTCTTGTCGTCTTTCTTGTCAGTGTTTCCACAGCCGGCCAGGCAGACCAGCAGGCAGAATACGATGAGTTTTCGCATGAGCACCTCCGCGAATGTCGTCAGTATTTGATTAGTGCGAGTAACACGCGTGAGTACGCGTGAATACGAAGTCTGGATTGTAAACCAACCCGAGCCGCCTGGTTCCCGTGCAATTCAGAATATCACCGTGAATTTGTCGAATATTCAGCTGCCCGGCGCGGATGACGGGTCGATGTTTCCGAATTGGTCCCCCCCGGACACCGCCCGACCCCGCAGGAATTCGGAAACCGGCATGCGACGTTTGCCCGCCGGCTGAATCTCCAGCAGCTGCAATTGTCCCTGACCACAGGCCAACGTGATCGCCGACTCGCTGACCGCCGTCACCACTCCCGGCAACTGGTCGCCCGGTTCATCCACGACTGCGGCTCGATGCACGATCAGACGCAGGGGTGGTCGGTCTGCGGGCAGCCACCAGGTGAAGCTGCCCGGCCACGGCTGGAAAGCTCTAATCTGGTTAAACAATTGCTGTGCCGAACGATCCCAGTCCAGTTGGCCTTGCTGTTTGCGAATGCGGGGCGCCTTGGTGACTTGTCCTTTTTCCTGGTGAATGCCAATCATTTGCTGGCCGTCCCATGACGTTAGCATTACGATCGATTCAGCCACCGCCGATACGCCCAGGTCCGCCATCCGCGGCTCCAGTTCTTCCGCGGTTTCCTCATTGCCAATCACCAGTTTCTTTTGTACCAGCATGGGACCGCTGTCCAATCGCGGTGTCATGTGAATGACCGTCACACCGGTTTCGGTTTCCCCGTTCCAGACGGCCCAGTTGATGGGCGCGGCACCCCGGTATTTGGGCAGCAGCGAACCGTGCAGGTTAATGCCGCCCAGTTTTGCAGTGGCCAGCGTGTCGCGGGACAGAATTTGTCCAAAGTCACAAACGAACAGCAAGTCGGCATGGTATCGCTGCAATTGCTCACGCACCTCGTCCGTGTTGACACTGGCTGGATCAATAACGGGAGTGTCGCCCCAGGATTCGACCAGTTCGCGCGCCGGATTGGGGACCGTCTTGCGTCGTCGCCCGGCATCTTCGATAGGCCGGGTCACCAGCAGCACAATCTCATGGGGACTTTCCTGCAACCAGTCAATGGCGGGAACGGCAAAAGGTCCGGTTGCCATCACGATGATCTTCATGGGCTTGCGCCTTGTGCCGGTAGCAGAGTTCGATAGTCAAAGTCGGAGGTCGAAGGTCGAAGGTCGAAAGTCGAAGGTCGAAAGTCGCGGGTCGAAAGTCGCGGGTCGAAAGTCGCGGGTCGAAGGTCGCGGGTCGAAGGTCAACGGCAATCAGGTGTGTAATGCGGAATACATTGGGCGGAGTAACGCAAAAGGCAAATGAACCGGCACTCACGGGACAGCGGGCGCGACGGTTAACAATATTCGGCTTCCAGTTCGGCGAGGCGTTTGGCGACCGCTTCGGCCGAAAGCCCTTCATCCTGCCTGAGCAGATTGTCGTATTCCAGCTCAAACGCCTCCAGTTCATCGCCGATCGCCCTTTTGGCAGCTTCGCTCATGCGATCAGGAAACAGCACACCTTGCAGATGATCGAACTCGTGCTGGATCACCCGCGCCAACATTCCGTCGACGACTCGGTCAAACTTGTTGCCCGACAGGTCATAGGCCATGACGTGCACCTGTTCAGGCCGCACCACCTGGCCGTACACACCGGGGATACTCAGGCAACCCTCTTCGGCTTCACTGGTTCCCTTGGGTGACTGGATCACGGGATTGATCATCACCAGTTCCTCGCCGCTGTCACGTTCGCCGGAAATGTTGGCGATGAACAACTGCAACGGCAAATTGACCTGATTGGCAGCCAGTCCGACTCCGCGATGCTCGTACATCAACTCGAACATTTTGGCGATCATCTGTCTCAGCGTCTTGTCGACACGCCGCACCGGTTTGGACTGATGCCGCAGGGCTGGATGAGGATAGTTGATAACTTGCAACAAAAGTCTGACTCCACGTTTCTAAAACGGAAAGTGACCAAACAAAAAAGCAACGCGGATTCAAGGCGTTGCGTTATTTGTTCGAGCAATATTCAGCGCAGGAAATTATAGACCGGACAAGGCTTGCAAACAGCTTACATTGCAAACGCGAAAACCCGGATCAGCGCGCATCGGTATTTTTTGTCAAGTGCGTAAACACACTACTGTTGGCAAGCCCGGCCGATATTTCGCGCCATGTTTTTGCGATCAATATGCCAGCGGCAAAAAAATGAACTTAAATCAAAAAACAAAAAAATGTTTCCTGGGAAAATTGCCGCCCGGTTGCTTGACAATTGTTTCCGCATCCACAAAATACCTCGTTACCTGACATGGTTCTTCGTTCGAAATCAACAGTCAAATCAACGATACTCACGAGGTGGTTTGACAGAGTTGTTTGCTGATAGAAAATAGTTCGCAACTTCCCGATTGCCCGCAGGCATTTGTTTTCGGGCGGTCCCGAAGCAGAGTCGCGGGCGGCTGTATGCCGTCGGCGTTTCACCGGAGCGAACATTCTGTTATCGAACGTCGACCGACGAAGCAAGTCAGTCACGATTAAGCTGGTTGCCAGAAGCTTGAGCCGGCACACTGTCGTCCAGAAAAGCGCTGGTTCGTTTATCAGATATCAAGGTGTACTGGGTGATTGCAACCGAAGGACGCGACCGCGACGTTACGTCTGTGACGCGGAAGGATTCCTCACCCATTTTTGCGTCCGTTGTTGCCTGGGGGGCATGCCTACGTAACGGATACGTAATCTCAGGAGTGCTGGGCCAGGAGGGCGCCAGATCGGACGCACGAATTTGACTTGCTTGGGTTCGCGTTATCCCACAGTCAAGCATTTCGGCGAGCACATGAAGTGCCTCGCCGTTTTTTTTGCCTTTCACAAACCTGCTGTAAATGATTGGGACCCCGCCCGTTGTCCAATGGTCCCCTGAATTTCCCGCCCCATGGCCAGCTGTTTGATCGCCGTCGGCTGCAATCAGGGCCCCTGTCGCCAGCACATTGAGTTC
>CAMYKF010000403.1 GCA_947258905.1 uncultured Pirellulaceae bacterium
GATTGCGGTTTTGACCAAGGTTCCTGATCCACCACTCGCCGGATGATCCTTTCTCGAAAAGCGTCCTGGCTGTTCTTCGGAATGGCTGGGGCGTTTTTTTTGTGATTTGTCGTTCAGTTCAGCTCGTCCAGGGCCGCGCAACTCGGGAAAAACTTGACGAAACCGCCCTCTCTGTGCGATGCTATGGTCACAGGGCAAACAGAGACGGAAGGCATTTCTATGAGGTTCTTGATCACACGATTGGCAATCACTCTCTTCGCAGCACTCGGGTTCGCCGTGTCGGTGGCGAACGTGTTCGCTCAGGATCAGGGCGATTTCCAACGGCAACTCGACAGCGGTGAATTTCCGGCAGCCATGTCGACGGCCCAGGCCCAGGCCGATCCGGCCGTCCGCGACCAGATGTTCAGCCAACTGGCTCAAGCCCAGCGATTCGCCAATACGGGACTCAGTCCCTTTGCCACGGCGGCCATGATCGAGGGAGACTCCCTGCGTTTTGGCACGCTCGACCAACTGACCAATTACAACCTGCCACCGGACGAGGCCGGTTTTGGCGGCCAGTCTGGCGGCCAGGGCGGCGGCATTACCGAACAGGACTTTGACGAATTGATGGACCTGATTCAGGAGACCATCGATCCCGACTCGTGGGAAGAGAACGGCGGCACCGGTCGCATGCGTCCGTTCCCGTCTGGTGTGTATGTCGACAGTAGCGGCACGATGAAAAAGATCTTGCGCGATAGCAGCGGTCGGCTCGACGCGATTCGCGAAGTCCAGCCTGGCGACATCGACAATGCCGGCGTGTTGCAGCAATCGGAACTGCGAAAAATTTCGCTGTCGCGTCTGGAGCGTCAGCTGCAGGTGCTGGCGGCGACCGGTCAGGACGTCCCGGACGACCTGCAAAACCTGGCAGGCATTTTTCAGCTGCAGTTCGTCATGCTTTATCCCGAAACCGGAGACGTCGTCATTGCCGGTCCGGCCGGTCCGTGGCATTACGACGAAATTGGCCGGGCCATCAATACGGCCACCGGCAACCCCGTACTTAATCTCGACGACCTGGTCGTTTGTTTGCGTAACGCCCGTCACGACGGCGGTCAATTCGGCTGTTCGATTGATCCGCGTGAGGAGCGGCTCGTGGCGGCCAAACAATTTCTGGCCACCACCTCGCTGACCGGGGATGCCTGGCGTGATCGATTGCGTGACACGCTGGGCCAGCAGGACGTAACGATCAACGGCATCAATCCCACTTCGCACGCCGCCCGTGTGATCGTGGAAGCCGACTATCGCATGAAGCTGATCGGCATGGGCGTGGAAGAATCCGTGCCCGGCCTCAAGAACTACTTCGATCGCCTGCATCTGGATGAGCAGGGCAATCCCCCGTCCAGTGATCTGGTGCGCTGGTGGTTCACGATGAATTACGATTCGGTCTCGACCAATGCCGACCGCACGATTTTTGAACTCAACGGTCAGGGCGTGAAGTTGCTGAGCGAAAGCGAGTTTTGGGACGAGCAGGGTCGACGCGTGCACACGGGTCAATCGTCGGCGGCGACCCGCGGATTCGCCGAGGATTTCACCGGGTATTTTCCCGAACTGGCCAGCAAGTACCCGATCTATAGCGAGTTGAAAAACCTGTTCGACTGTGCGATTGCGGCCAGTCTGATCCACAACGAGGGCATGGCTCGATCGATCGACTGGCGGCTGTCATTTCTGGATGGCTCGCAGCGCCCCGGCGTACTCACGTATCAGCTGGCTGCGCAGGCCGTTCCCCGGCATGTCGACTCGATTACCGGCCAACGGATCATTCGGCATCGCGAGGGCAACCGCACCTTGCGACATACCATCGTTGGCATCAGTGGCGGAGTCGTGTTTGATTCCCGGGTTCACGCCTCGCGGGACAAGGTCCGCGTCGTGGATACGGGCGTGCTGACGAGGAGTCGGCAGGAATCCCGACCGCTGGAGGATAGTGAATCCTGGGCGTGGGATTAACGCGATTCCGGGCACGGGCAGGACGAAGAACCAGGGCCGGGTCGGCACTAGCCGATCCGGCCATTTTGCTGCGCTTTTGGCGGTGCCCCACAGTCTGCAATACCCGTGCAATCGCCCCGGCCGTCCGTCCCGATGTGTTGCCAAAAAACCACATTGGCGATCTGCAACCACAGGCTTCGGGCGTTCGCTTGACAATTAGCAAATTCCTGATTCCCACAGGTAATTTTGCCGCTCCCGCGGTCATTTTCTGGTCCAGGTTTCATTACAGGCATGGTGGACCAATCCACCCGATCCTGTTGAGCAGTTGTATTAATCCTGCCCAGTTGTATTAATCCTGCCCAGTGAGCCAATGAATATTCGCTGCAAACAACCCCGACAAGGCGGTGCCGCCACGGAAGCCGCCATCTTTCTACCGCTGATTCTGTTGATTATCAGCGCGACGGTGGAGCTGAGCTCGGCGATTTACCTTAAGGAAACTCTGACGATCGCCGCCTTCGAAGGGGCTCGTGTGGCTGTGACACGCGACTCGGATGATGCACGGGTACGGTCACGCGTTGACCAGGTTCTGGCTGAACGCAGCATCAACCTTGACGAAGCCACGCTGGTGCAAACGGTTTCCATTTCACCCGCCTCCGATGAAGCCGAACTGATGGAACCGATTGAGGTCAGGGTGACCGCACCGACATCGGGCAATATCACATTGCCATTCCGTTTCTTGCAGTTCATGACGCCCGGAGAGATGTCGGCCACCGTGGTGATGCGTAAGGAATTCACGCTGGAAGCAGAAGAAGAGTCGACTGAATAGTGCGTCGGGACCATTCGTAATACAGGGCATCACCACCATGATGAATCGTTTTCGACATCGCCGAAAGAATCGTCGCGGGGCCTCGGCTGTGGAGTTCGCATTTGTGGCCCCGGCACTGTTCTTTTTGACCTGGACCGCATTTGAATTCTTGCGGGTTTCCATGTTGCAGAATATTGCCGATGTCGCCACCTACGAGGCAGCTCGTGCCATCATGGTCCCGGGCGCCACAATTCAAGAGGGCGAAATTGAAGTCGACAAGTATCTGAATCATATCGGCAGCCGCAATCGAACCATCGAGATTACCCCGTTTGAACGTGACGAAGCCAAGACAGAAATCACCGACTTCACTTCACGCATTGAAGTCCACGTCGAGATACCCATCCGCAGCAACGTGCTGATCCTGTCAAGGTTTTTTGGGGAGCGCACCATCACATCCACCACCAGCTTGACCTTTGAAAGCTATTCCGGCTTTTACGACGGTTCGTCCAATTAGTGGCGATCCGGAATATTCCAGACTCAGGTTTGTTCCTTATTACGAGCGTTGACCATGCGAAATTTGAATTCCTCCGGCCCAAATCGCCACGGTGCTGTCGCCCCGTTAATGGCCCTCGTGATTCCCGTAATGCTGCTGGTGTGTGGCGTATGCGTGAACATCGCCTACATGCAATTGAACAAAACTGAACTGCGTGTCGCGACCGACTCGGCAGCGCGTGCCGCCGGTCGGGCGTTCAGCGAATACCAGGACATTGATACCGCCATCGGCTACGCGGTGTCCACTGGCCAATTGAACAACATTGGCTCCCAGCCCTTGAATATCGATCCCTCGCCAGAAGCCGGCGAAATTGAATTTGGCACTACGCGCCGGCTTAACAACGGCTATGGTCGTTACGAATTCACGGGTCAGGATCGAGCTGCGGTCCGCGACAAAACAGCCAGGGCCACCGCGATTCGGGTGATGGGACGACGTACCACGGACTCGCTTGGTGGATCGGTGCAAATGTTGTTTGCAGGATTTGGACCCTTCTCCGAATTTTCACCGGTCGCCGCGTCAACCTCGACACAAGTCGACCGGGACATCGCCCTGGTGCTGGACCGCAGCGGATCGATGCTGGAGTACAAGGACTACGATACGTTCAAAAGCAGGGTCACTGAATTGCGTGACGACTACATCATTTCCGGAACGCAAAGAAAGTACGCGATCGGCTGGGTCGGTAGTCGCCGCTATCGTTACACCTACAACCCCGGCGACGAGGATTTCCACCACTTTGAAAACCGCGGTTACATCGACGAATGGCAGTATGCCAAGGATATGCAAGACCGCAGACCGGGCTGGGGCAATCAATATAACAGCAACCAGCCCGCCCCGCGTCACTCCCGCTGGCATCAGCTGGACCTTGCAGTCAACGCATTTCTCGATGTTCTGGAAGGTACCGACCAGGAAGAAAGAGTGGCCATGGTTTCGTTTGACGGTTCGGCGCGAAAGGACATGGCACTGGTTTCCACATTCGGCAGCATCCGCACTCAGGTCGCCGCCATCCCGCCCAAGAACGGAACCAATATCAGTTCCGGCATGCAAATGGGACTGAACTCCATCACCTATGGTGCGGCCAATCCGAATTCACGTCCCTACGCAGCGAAAACCATTGTTGTGCTGACCGATGGCCAGCATGAGCATCACAATTATCCAACTGGTCCAATCTCCATGGCTAGTACGCTGGTCGCCAGCCACAACGTCGTGATCCACACGGTGACCTTCAGCAAAAGTGTGCCGCAGTCCTCCAAGAATGAAATGGCCGAGGTGGCCCGCATCGGCGGCGGCAGGCATTATCACGCCGATACCGGAGAGGAATTGGTCGACGTCTTCGAGCAAATCGCCAACAACTTGCCGACCATCATCACGGAATAAATCGCACCCAAACCCACAGCTTGATTTATTCCAGGCCTCGCGGATCAGGTTGGTCCGCGAGGCATTTTTATTGCACACGAGAGCGGGGCCGTGAGCAGGTGCAGGTGGCCAAAGGAATAGTAAGCGGTTATCACTGAGACAGCGCCGCCAGGCTTGCCTCAACACTTTTTAGCTGGTCATACATCTTGTCCAGTCCCGCGCGTTCGCGCTCGACAATCTCCGCAGGGGCATTGGCCACAAACTTTTCATTGGCCAGCTTGTTTTGTTTTCCGACGATGCTCTTTTCCAGCTTCTCGCGTTCCTTTTTCAGTCGCTTGCGTTCGGCTTCCTTGTCGATCAGGCCCTCCAGATCAACGATGACATCCATCGATGCCAGTGTAACCGTCGCGTTCATCGATGGCGGCGTCAGGTCGGGCGAAACACCCCGGCACTCGGCCCGAGCCAGACCCGGGAAATAGCGCAACAACGGATCCAGTGCCGTGGCGATTTCCTGTGACCCGCGTATGGCGAATTGAATGTCTTTTTTCGGAGGCAAATTCTGCTCGCTGCGAATTTTCCGAACTGCGTTCAGGGCGGACTGAAACAATGCAAATTGTTGTTCAATCGCCGCATCCTGCTCATCCTGGCGGGCGACCGGCCATTCCTCGACGATCACACACGGAGACGGCTCCTGGGGAATCGGATAGCCACGGCTGGGCGCGAATTCGGCCAGCTTTTGCCAAATCTCCTCGGTAATGAAAGGCATGATGGGATGCAGGATTCGCAACAACTGATCCAGGGTATGGGCCAGCATGCGTTGGGCCTGCAAACGCTGGTTCGGATCGGCGAACCGCTCCTTGAGTATCTCCAGGTAAAAACTGCAAAAATCCTCCCACGCAAAGGCATACAGTTCCCGGGCTGCTTCGGAATAGTGATAGTGCTCCAGCGCGTTGGTGACATTGCCGATGACAGTTGCCAGTCGGCTGAGGATCCAGCGATCCTCAATCGTTAACTCGGCCGGGTCCACCGGGCCAACCGAGTAGTCTTCCAGATGCATCATGGCGAACCGCGACGCATTCCACAGCTTGTTGCCAAAGTTGCGGGCGACTTCAAATCGTTCACTCAGGACCGGTCCTCTGGGCAAGGCCTGGTCATCAGCAGTCTCAGCCCACTGCGTGCCAAACGCTTTTTTGCAACTCGGGCATTCAATTCGCGGCAACTGGCGGTTCTTGCGTGTCTGGTCAATGGAAGTTTCGCAGTGCGGACATTCGAACTGGACCGGTATGCGAACATCCTGAGTCTCTGTGGTCAGGTGTGCCATGCCAAACCGCAACGCGTCCGCCCCAAACTTGTCAATGACATCCAGCGGGTCGATACCATTGCCCTTGCTCTTGGACATCGTCTCGCCTTCGCCATCGAGAATCTTCGGGTGAATATAAACTTCATGGAACGGAATTTCCCCGACGTTGTGCAAACCCATCAGGACCATGCGGGCAACCCACAATGTGATGATGTCGCGGCTGGTGATGAGTACGCTGGTCGGATAGAAGTACTTCAGTTCTTCGGTGATCTCGGGCCAGCCCATCGTGGAATGCGGCCACAGAGCTGAACTGAACCAGGTATCCAGAACGTCCTCCTCGCGAACAAATCCCATGTCCTCGACGAGTTCTTCCAGTGCGTCGCCTGCCTTTTGAATGCAAACATGGAGGGTCGCCAGCGGCAAATTCAGCTTGCGACGTTTGGCATCATCGGTTTCCGCACAGGGCTCGATCTGAATCGCAGCGGTGGTGCCGTTGATTTTCAGCCCTTCGATCAGCTCCTTTTTTATTTCCTCGATTTCCGACTCGCTTTCGACGGCCCTGGACCAAACCGGAATCTGGTGCCCCCACCACAACTGGCGTGAAACCGGCCAGTCGCGTTTCTCCGACAACCAGTCCAGATAGCCCTTGGTATAGCGATCCGGGTGAATCGCAATCTGACCGGCGGTGACCGCGTCCATGGCCGATTGGGACAATTCATTCATCCGGACAAACCATTGATCGGCCAACAAGGGCTCAATCGGCGTCTTGCTGCGATCCGAGAACGGCAATTCGATGTCGCGATGTTCGATTTCGTCGACCAGTCCCAGCTCGTCCAGATCGGCAACGACCTGCTTACGAGCCTGTTTGATGGTTAGCCCTGCGTACTTGCCGGCTTCGGCATTCATGGTGCCGTCGGGATTGAGGGCATTGATCATGGGCAGCCCGGTACGCTGCCCGACTTCGTAGTCATTGGCGTCATGGGCCGGCGTGATCTTGACGCAGCCCGAACCCAGTTCCGGCTTGGCCCATGTATCGGCAATCAGCGGGATTTCACGATCCATCAGCGGCAAGCGCAACTTACGCCCGTCGTTGGCCATCTCAACCAGCTTCTCCAGCCGTGGCAGGTATTCGGCGCGACGCTGCTGCAGTGATTCGATCTGCGCCTCGATCGCCGCGCGATCTGCGTCTTTCGCGTCGGCCAGCTTGTGCCGCAATTCCGACTCGACCTTGTCCAGCGCACCGGCCGGGTTGGGATGAACAGCAACGGCCGTATCCGCAAGCATCGTCTCCGGTCGCGTCGTTGCAATCGTGACGTATTCCGGTTCGCCGGGCTGCGGTTCGATGACCGGATATTTGAAATGCCAGAAATTGCCCTGAACGGTTTTGTTGAAGACCTCGTCGTCACTGACGGCCGTTTGCAGGAACGTATCCCAGTTGACGAGTCGTTTGCCGCGATAGATCTTGTCCTCGCGAAAGAGATCAAAAAACGTGTAGCGAACGGCACGGGCGCAGATTTCGTCCAGCGTGAATCGCGTGCGTTCCCAGTCGCAGCTGCATCCCATTTGCCTGAGCTGTGAAATGATGCGCTCTTCGTACTGATCCTTCCATTTCCAGATCAACTCGACGAGTTTCTCGCGACCCAGATCATGCCGGGTCTTGTTCTCTTCATCCTTCAATCGCGATTCAACACGCGCCTGAGTGGCAATGCCGGCGTGGTCGGTGCCGGGCATCCACAGGGTCTCGTAGCCCTGCATCCGCTTCATACGGATCAAAATATCCTGCAACGTGTTGTTGAGCGCATGCCCCAGATGCAGGGCCCCGGTGACGTTGGGCGGCGGAATGACGATCGTGTACGGATGCTTGTCGGGATTGGGACGGGCACGAAAGTACCCGCCATCATTCCACATGGCGTACAAACGGGGCTGTGCCGACAAGAAGTCGAAACGATTGGGAATGTCCTGGGCAGTCTGGGTCATGATCGCGGCATACTGTTAGCGGAATTTGGCAGACTTCCCGGTATTCTGGAGCGGAAGTCGCCTGATTTCCGATCGGGACTGAATCGGGCAGTTTACGTAGCGGAAGTCGCCGGACTTCCGACCAAATCAAGGCTCTCGGTGCAGCCCTAGTTATAAAAGAACAGACCCTTTTGACCAATCGCGGTTCGCACCTCGCGGAATCGGCCGGCATTCGACGACCAATTAGTCATCGTCCTCGTAGACATAATCGTATTCGTCGTCCTCATCCGCCCCTTCCTCGTCGACTTCCTCGTACTCCCACTCGTCGTCCACTTCGTCCGCGCAGGCCGAGGGCTCGTCGTCTTCGTCTTCGTCTTCGTCTTCGTGGTCGTTCTCGTGGTCGTTCTCGTCGTGGGCCGAGTCGTCTTCGGATCCGTACTCCCAGTCCTCGTCGTCTTCCTCTGCTTCCTCCACGTCATCTGCGATGTCGGGTTCGGCTGCGGGGATGACGGAAGCCACAGGAATGCCATTCAGTTCGTCCTCATCCTCCTCGTCATCAAGGTCGGGAGTCGCCAGTTGCACGCGTTTCGACGGCGGCGTAGCGGTTTCCGGCACGGACGACGACGATGCCTGGCTGTCCTCACCCGCCTGGAATTGGTGCCACTGGTCCATCGTCATGATGATTTCGCGCGACTTGCTGCCGTTGTACGGTCCGACGATACCGTCCTCTTCCATGAAATCGATCAGACGCGCGGCGCGACCGTAGCCGATCTTCAGCATACGCTGCAGCAAAGAAACGCTGCCACGATCCTCCTGAATGACGGTCTCGACTGCGCGTTGGTACAGCTCGTCGCGATTGCGGAGTTTTTCGCCAAAGTCATCGCCGTCGCCTTCCTGCTTGATGCGGATGTTGACCAGCTCGTTGACAAAGTTCTGTTCGCCGGTGCTGACTGCTTCGGTGATCGAATCAATTTCGTCATCGGTGAGAAACGTGCCCTGGCCGCGTAACAGGGTACTGGTGCCTGGTGCCACGAACAGCATGTCGCCGTTGCCCAGCAGTTTTTCGGCGCCGTTGGCGTCCAGCACCACGCGGCTGTCCGTCTGGCTGGCCACCTGGAACGAAATGCGGGCCGGCAGGTTGGATTTGATCAGACCAGTCAGCACATCGACCGTCGGTTTTTGCGTCGCGAGTATCAGGTGAATTCCCACCGCGCGGCTCTTCTGGGCCAGCCGGATGATGTGCTGTTCGACTTCCTTGCCCGCGGTCATCATCAGGTCCGCCATCTCGTCAGCGATGATGACGATAAAAGGCATGTTGACGGGAATTTCGTCGCGTTCGTCGTCTTCCGGTTGTAGCCGCTCCAGCAGTTCTTCCTCGCCCAGCTGGTTGAAACTGTTAATGTGCCGCACGCCGGCGCGAGCCATCAGCCGGTAACGCTCTTCCATTTTTTCCACGGCCCACGCCAGAATTGCTTCCGCCTTGCGCATGTCGGTCACGACAGGATGCATCAGGTGCGGCAGCCGGCTGTAGCCACTCAGTTCGACCATCTTGGGGTCGATCATCAACATGCGGACTTCGTCCGGACGGCGGGTCATCAGGATCGAGGCAATAATCGCGTTCAGACAGACGCTTTTACCCGTGCCGGTGCGGCCGGCAATCAGCAGGTGCGGCAACTTGGAGAGATCCGAGACAATCTCGTTGCCCGACACATCCTGTCCCAGAAACAGCGGGATCTTCATCTTTTTGGTTTTAGGCGTCGACAATTCCATCACATCACGCAGGCAGACGACCTGACGTTGTTCGTTGGGAACCTCGATGCCCACGGTGTTCTTGCCGGGAATCGGAGCTACGATGCGGACGCTGGGAACGCGGAGGCCGATCGCGAGGTCGTCGGCCAGCCCCATCACCTTGGACAGTCGCAGGCCCGTATCGAGGTCCAGTTCGTATTGCGTGATGACGGGCCCGGTCTCCACATCGACGACCCGCACCTTCTGCCCGAACTCCTCGAATTTCTTTTCCAGCAGCCGGCCGCGACGGCTTGTTTGACGCAGGAGTTCGTCTTGCGGCACCTGTTTGGATTTTTTCAGCAGGTCCAGCGTGGGCAAATCGTAATCTTCGGTCTCTTCCTTGCGTGACGCTTCATTCAGTCGCGTGATGACTTCCTGCCGCTCTTCCTCGACTTTGTTGCGTTTTTTGTTACGCAGCCCGAATAAACCGGCACGTTTGGACGGAGGCGTTTCTTCGGCCTCCGGCTCTTCCTCGATTTCCTCTTCCGTCGCGTCTTCTTCCAGCACAGCCGCGTTTTTGGCGGCCGTTTTGATTACGAAAGGAATCGTGCCGGGCTCGTCGTCCAGTTCCTCTTCGTACCACGCCTCGTCTTCCTCTTCGTCGTCCTCGTATTCGGCGGCTGCGTCGTCCTCGGATTCCTCTTCGTCATCGGGATCGTCAGCGTAAATCGAACGACGACGTACGGTGGTGCCCGCGTCTACTTCGTCCTCTTCTTCGTCGTAGTAATCTTCGTCGTCGTCTTCACGCTCCGTTTGCAACCATTCGCGTATTCGGCCCAGTGAGCCGGTGGGCAGCAAGAAACTGAATACGGAAGCGAGACCCAGCAATCCGAATCCAATCAACTTGAGGAACACATACTCGGTCCACAGGAACAAACCGGTGGCCAGCACGCTGATGGCCACCAGCAAACCGCCGGTGCCGGCAAAGTGCATCTTGAGCAACCCGTTACCCAATGCGCCGATGTAGCCGCCCGGGCCGATGATGGGACCAAGCGTGGCAGATGGCAACAACATCGCGGCCAGCGTCGTCATGCCTACCAGCGATAACAGCCAGCCAAACGATTTGGACCATAACGCCGACAGCTGCTGATGCTGCAGCAAAGCCAGGGCAACAGCTCCCATCCCGATGACCAGAAAGAAAGCGCCGATGCCCAGCGTGGTGAATAACAGGTCGGAAACCACCGCGCCCCAGTGGCCGCAAGCGTTCTTGATTTCCGGATTCTGCGGCCAGACCAGCACGTCGGCCTGGTAAAACCGGTCCAGCGGGGGAAACATCTTGCCGACCGGATCGGCCGGCTGGTAAGTGAGCAGCGATACGCTCAGAAACAATGTGGCGATGATCAGAACGACCGCCAACAAATCGCAACGGGGATTGCGGTTATCAAACATGGACACGCTCGATGGGGAACTTGCGAGTCGGCCGTGTGGTGGCGGCCGTCGCCCAAACAACACTGGCGGGCGTGTCCTTGCCCAGTGGAACAAAATCCTGGTACGTCCAGAGTGTTATCGGCAAAATGCGGCCTGCCAGACGAGTGTGACACGTGTCTCGCCCCAAGGTTTACGTGTTCGTCAGATCAGGCAGTGAATGGCACGTATTGGCAGCGGATTTTGCGGATTAGGTCGAGCTGTCGGTCAACTACCTGAATACGTTTGCGAATCGATTCCGGCAGGCTGCGGCGTCATTGTTTGATTTGACAGGGTCCGCCCAGCGTGTTGAAATCGGGTTGGACGGACGCTGGGCACAAAGCGCTTGATGAACTTCGGTGAGGTTTGGATTTGTCAATGAAATCAGGATGCGAACGCGGCCGCCCGGCATTTCGAGCGTGGCGCATGGCCTGCTGGCTGGTCCTGGCAGTTGTGGCCGCTGGTGAACTGGCCGCCCAGTCAAAGCCCAACATCATTCTCATCAATCTGGACGATGCCGACGGCGAATTGCTCTCGCCTGATAACCTCACTGTGTATTTCCCCAACCTGCGGCGATTTGCAGATGAGGGTATTCGTTTTACGAATTTCCATGTCACGACGCCGCTGTGCGGCCCCTCGCGAGCCAGTTTGCTGCGTGGCCAGTATGCTCACACCACCGGAATTCGCACCAATGGTTCCAGCGGTCCATTCGCTTCGCTGTCCAATGGATTTAACGGCGGAATGGCCGCCTATGGATCAATGGGCTACCACGAAAACGACATTAGCTCGTGGATGAAGGCAGCCGGTTATCGCACGATGATGGTGGGAAAGTTCCTGCATAGCAACTCGGTGGATATCGTGCCGTCGGGCTGGGACGACTTTCACGCTTCACGCGGATCGAAGTATTTCGGCACCTGGCGTTTTACCAACCGATTCCAGCCTCAAGGCCAGGGCTACGCCAATCCTGCCAACGTCTATCGCACGGCCCAGGAATCCCTGGAGGTGCTGGAGCTGATCGACGAGCACATGGCCCGCGACAATAATCAGCCGTTTTTTCTGTATTGCGCGCCATTTGCCCCGCATTTGCCTACACCCAATACCGGCGGCATGGTGGACCCCAAATACCAGCAGTGGTGGCCCAATGCGTTAATGCCCTTGTCAGCTGCCGTTAACGAATGGGATTTCACGGACAAGTCGACCGCCATTCGCCACATCCCGGCACTCACCATTGGACAGTCAAACACCATCAACCAGATTTATCGCGATCGTCTCCGGTCGGTCAGATCGGTCGACGATATGTTCGCGGCTTTGTACGCCAGGCTGTTCCAGTATGGTCTGCAGAACAATACCTGGATTTTTCTGACGTCCGATAACGGATTTGCCAATGGTCATCACCGTTTGATTGGCAAGGCAGATTGTTTTGACCAATCGACCCACGTACCCACGTATGTGATCGGGCCGGGAGTCGCTGCTGGCTCGCAGTCAAATCACTTGCTGGCTCACATCGATCTCGCTCCCACCATCGGGCAACTGGCGGGAGCCAACGTTCCGGCCCTGGTCGACGGCAAGTCATTTGTGCCTTTGCTCTACCAGCCGCAAAACTTTGATCAGCGAACGTGGCGTGACGCCATCGTCATCGAGAACTGGGAATCCCGCAATTCCTACGGTGGAGTCCGATATAACACGGCGTCGGTGGCCCTGCGCATGTACGATTCGGTTTACTCCGAATGGGCTGACGGTTCGCAGGAATTCTATGACCTTGCCAACGACCCGCATCAGGTGAACAACGCCTATCAGTGGTTGCCGGATGAGGAGAAGCAGTTGCTGGCGGGCTATATGCGGTCGCTGTGGTCCGTTCCCGGACCTCCCGAAACCACGATCACCGAACCGTATGACCCGAACGTGCTGGTCAACAAAAAACTGCCCCTGCGCGGGATGGCCGAAGACGATTCGGGGGTCTCCCGAGTCCGGCTGGCGATTGTTCGATTCAGTGACTGGCACTATTGGAACGGGGTCGACTGGCAACCAGCTCGCGTACTGGTTAATGCCGAGCTCACGAACCCCGGTCAGCAGCTGACCACATGGAGCTATTCGGCCATTCCTCGAGGCCAGCCCAATAATGACATGATCGGCCTGTGGGCCCGGGCCTATGATGACAGCGGAAATTTTGACCGATCGTTGCCCGTGGCCGTCTTTCGAGTCGACTGGCAACGTCCCGAGTCATGGATCGTCTCACCGCAACCCAACCAGATCGTCAGCCGGTTTGCAGCACAAGGAGGATCGTTCGACGAAGGAGGCGTCAGTTTTATTCGCATGGTCGTGCGCAATACGGACACCGGTCAGTACTTTGACGGAGTCCAGTGGGTGGATGACTGGACGTGGTTCTACAACGGCACAAATTATGACGGATCCTGGTCTTACGCCAACGACGATTTGCAGGGCAATTTGATGCTTAGCACACGGGCCGTCGACATGTCCGGCAACGTGCAAAAACCGCCAACCATCATCTATTTCCGTGTCCAGTAGTCTTTGCCCGGGCGACCGGGATTGATCGACACAGCAGAAAGTTGTCCCACGGTCCGAACCGGCATGGCCGATGGATTGTCGCCTGTTTGAGTGCGTCGATTCTGTCATCGCGCATACGACACCACGAACCGATACGGTTTCAACGATCATGCAATACGACTTTCGGGAAATCTCCATCCGGGCCAAACAACGCTTTCCGCTCAGCCTCAAGGGCATTCACGGGCTGGCGCACTGGCAACGGGTACAGGAAAACGGATTGAAGCTGGCCAGATACAACGGTGCCGACAAGGACATTGTGCGGCTGTTCTCTTTCTTGCATGACTGTTGCCGCGAAAATGATAGCGCCGACCCCGACCACGGACCACGGGCCGCCGAGTTTGCCGAGACCCTGCGTGGCGAACTGATCGTCGCTGCGGACGAGCAATTCGAGCGACTCGTTGCTGCCATCCGCGATCACACGCACGGCATGCATCACCGCGACATCACCATCGCCACTTGCTGGGATGCCGACCGGCTGGATATCGGACGCGTTGGAATGCGTCCCGAGCGACGATATCTGAGTACGAAGATTGCCCAGGAGGACTGGATCATGAAGTGGGCTTACAAGCGAAGCACCCGGTAGATCCGGGGACGCGACGCTACTCAGGCGTGATCTGCTTCCTGCCGGAGAGCCGCGGCGATCGTTGCCTGCATGGCCTCGGTCAGCTGGCCCGTGACTCCGCCCAGAACGGACTTTGTTGCCTGCAGGTCAACCGCCGAAATATACGACTCGCGGCATTGAAACTTGACGATTCGAACGGGCGTTAGACCATATTGCCTGCCACGGAGCATCGCTTGCGTCTGCAGCACACAACAAGCCAGCCTGGCGATGAAGACTGGCAAGTGCAAAATGCGCTTGCGTTTAACTTCCATTAAGGACTGGAACCGCTGCAGCATGAGTTGCCAG
>CAMYKF010000404.1 GCA_947258905.1 uncultured Pirellulaceae bacterium
ACCAGCTACCAGGGTGATCTACGACGCGCACCAGCGGAAATGGCTGTGCACCATCTCGGCCACCGCTACCATCTGTTACGGATTTCCTGACGTTGGCGGTGGCGGTGGTGCCGAAATCGACTGACGATTGACGCCAGCTTTTGCCACATGGACCAGCGTCGAGCGTCAGCCGACGCTGGTTTTTTTTCGCATGGAACGAGCCTCTCTGAATTGGTGGAGCCGACCGCGCTGTTCCCCGGCAAGCGCGAGTCTGTCGCCACCCGATGGCGGCAGGTATACTGCGGGTCAGTGTCATCAAAACTGGTTCAGCGGGCTTCTTTCATGCGATTCCACAAAACTGTTGCAGTGGTCGTCTGGTACTCGTGTCTTTCTTGCGGCCTGTGGCTGGCTGCCGACGATAACTGGCCACAGTGGCGCGGACCGGCATTGGATAACGTCAGCGACGAAACAGGTTTGCCCGCCGAGTTCAACCGCGACAAGAACATGTTGTGGCGATTCGAAATGCCTGGCCCGGGCGGAGCCAGTCCGGTGGTGTGGGGCGATCAGATTTTCATAACCACTACCGACGGCGAGGGTGGGCTGCATTTGATTTGTGTGGGAACCGATGGCGTTGAGCAATGGCGGCGGCAATTACAAGGCAACGACCGGGCCGTCCGTATGGACAATGCCAATTTGGCCAGCCCCTCTCCGTCCACCGATGGCCAGCATGTTTGGGCCAATTCAGGCGCAGGATTCCTTGAGTGTTTTGATATGGAAGGCAATCCGGTCTGGTCCGTCGATTTGCAGCAGCGCTACGGCGAATTTGACATCCAGTTCGGTATGACCTCCACGCCGATTCTCGATAACGGGCGTTTGTATCTGCAGTTGATACACGGCAACATGCGCGATCGCGCCACGACCAGTACCGGCACCGTCGCCGCGCTGGATGCCAAAACAGGCGACGAGATCTGGCAACACCAGCGCAACACGGATGGCCGCGCCGAGAACAAGCACTCGTACGCGTCACCGATTATTGTGCGTGATGGCGATCGCGAATTTCTGGTGACGCATGGTGGCGACTTTGTAATCGGCCATTCGCTGGATGACGGATCGGAACTGTGGCGGTGCGGTCGCATGAACCCGCCGCAAGACTACAACCCGTTTCTGCGATTTGTGGCCTCGCCCATGTATCGTAACGGTCGCCTGATTGTGCCGTCGGCCAAAAACGGACCGGTACTCTGCCTGAAAACCGATTTGTCGGGCGATGTCACGGACAATGACGACGCGTTTCACTGGGTGCTGGAAGAGGGAACGCCTGACGTATCCACTCCCCTGCTCTGCAACGGGTTGGTGTTTTTGACACGCGAGACCGGCATCGTGCTGTGCATCGACGCGGCAACGGGCCAGCAGGTTTTTACCGATCGGCTGCTGGCCGGCAAGCATCGCAGCAGTCCGGTGCATGCCGACGACAAGGTCTTGTCGCTGGCCGCGATGGCACCATTCTGGTGCTGGCTGCCAGTCGCGAACTCAACATACTTGCCGAAAACAAACTCTGCGAAAACACCACCGCATCACCGGCGATTGCTGACGGGCGAATTTATATTCGCACATCCGATGCGCTGTACTGTTTCGGTTTATAAACGCGGCAGAAGCCAAAGTCATGAGAGGATACTGCGCATGATTGTTACCTCTCCCATGATTGGGAGAGGTCAGTACCCGCTTTAAGCGGGGCCTGGGTGAGGGCTGATGGGCTGGATAACGACTTAAGGGCCAAATGAAACTAAAACGACGCAACGCTCCCCCTCATCCGGCCTGCGGCCACCTTCTCCCCCAAGGGGAGAAGGCCTGCGGAAAAGTGCAATATCCTCGTGAGACTTTGAAAATTCCGATCAAATCTCTAACGAGATTGGCTACGGGGAACGGCCAGGTTTGCGTGAAATCCGTCGCCGATCGGCGGCGTCAGGCGATGGTAATCCCGGAATCAAGGTACACGTCCTGAATGGCGTGCAGCAATGCGGCGCCTTCGTCGATGGGACGCTGGAAGGCCTTGCGACCGCTGATCAGACCCATGCCGCCGGCACGTTTATTGATCACAGCGGTTTTCACAGCCTGGGCCATGTCACCGGCACCGCTGGACGCGCCACCGGAGTTAATCAGACCGCAGCGTCCCATGTAGCAGTTGGCTATCTGGTAACGGCACAGGTCAATCGGGTGGTCGGTGGTCAGTTCGTCGTAGACCAGCGGCGATGTCTTGGCGAACTTGATCGCGTTGAATCCGCCGTTGTTTTCGGGCAGTTTCTGTTTCACGATATCAGCCTGAATCGTCACACCCAGGTGATTGGCCTGGCCGGTCAGGTCGGCGGCCACGTGATAGTCCTTGTCGGTCTTGAAGCCGCTGTTGCGCAGATAGCACCACAAGATGGTGGCCATTCCCAGCTCATGGGCCTTTTCAAATGCCTGGGCAACGTCCACGATCTGGCGGCTCGATTCAGCAGAACCGAAATAGATCGTTGCGCCCACGGCTGCCGCGCCCATATCAAAAGCCCGCTGGACACTGCCAAACATGACCTGATCGAATTTGTTGGGATAAGTCAGCAGTTCATTATGATTGATCTTCACAATGAAGGGGATCTTGTGCGCGTATTTGCGTGCAACGATGCCCAGCACGCCAAAGGTGGACGCCACCGCATTGCAGCCGCCCTCGATCGCCAGCTTGACAATGTTCTCGGGGTCGAAGTAGGCGGGATTGGGGGCGAACGAAGCGCCACCGGTATGCTCGATGCCCTGATCCACCGGCAGAATCGAAACGTAACCGGTGTTGGCCAGTCGGCCGCTGCCAAAGATGCGCTGCAGGTTCACCAGCACACGCGGGTTGCGGTCGGAGTCGGCATAAATCCGGTTGATTACGTCCGGGCACGGAAGGTGCAACGTTTTTTGTGGAATCGCCGAGCACTGGTAATTCAACAGCGAATCGGCGTCGTCGCCCAGCAATTCAGAAATCCGGTCGCCTTTGACAAGCGTATCAGACATGAAACATCCCCTTATGGTTTAACATGGATTGAGTTATCGAGTTGATTTTGAGAAGCCGGTTTCACCCTTCGCATTCTATCGTTTTTGCCGGATCACGAGTATTGCCCGTCTCTCGGCTGGCCTAGCCTTCACTGGTAATGACAAACAGTGGTTGTCGTTCGAAGGTATCGTACTTGGGTCGCAGTCTTGCGGGGTCGTAATACTTCTGCACGTCGACGACTTTCTTGCGGCCCACGATCGAATCGATGGGCACATTGTCGTAGACGCCGTTGCGCAAGCAGACCAGACGTCCGGAATCCCCTTGCAGAATCAGGTCCAGTGCCAGGTTGCCGAACGCCATCGGCACGATGGAGTCAATGGCGTCGGGTTCCCCGCAGCGGACCAGATAACTGAGCCGCTGGTTGACGACATTGATACGCCGGCCGTTGTTGAATTTGGGCGACAGCTCCTTGAGTTGTGCGGAGACCTGGTCGCCGATCCCGCCCAGTTTGCGATGACCGAACTGATCGGTCTCATGGCCTTCGAAGGACATTTCGTCCTGGCCCCTGAGCGTAGCCCCTTCGGCTATCAGCACGACCGAGTAATTGCTGGGGTTGTTTTGTCGGTCCGAAACCAGCAGTTCCGCGAGGTGTTCAATTTCAATGGGACACTCGGGAATCACGCAGCGGTCCACAGCACCGGCCATGGCCGGCAACAGCGCGGTATATCCGGCATACCGGCCAAACACCTCAATCACGAGAAAGCGTTCGTGCGACCCGGCGGAGGTCCGTAACTTGTGGGTCAGCTCAATGGTGCGTGTGACGCAGGTGCTGAACCCGATACAGTAATCCGTGCAGGGCACATCGTTGTCCATCGTTTTGGGGATGGCAATGACCTTGATGCCCTGCTGGTGCAAGTGCTGGCCATAGCTCAACGTGTCGTCGCCGCCGATGGGAATCAGAGTGTCGATGCCGAGGAATTCCAGATTCTTCAAGACTTCCGGAGTCACATCGTTGATTTCGTCGGTGTACTGGTCGCGTAAGTGCAGTGGCACACTCGGCTGGGGCAGATGACTGGGTCGCGTGCGACTGCTGTGCAGAAACGTGCCGCCGGTGCGACCCGCCTTGTTGACCTGATCCTCGGTCAGTTGCTGGATACAGTGGCTGTTGTCCGCGTCGGGATCGCGCACCAGATCGACCAGGCCTGCCCAGCCGCGGCGTATGCCGATCACGTTGTAGCCTTCCCGCAATGCGCGAAACGTGACAGCGCGAATTGCGGGATTCAGTCCGGGGACGTCACCGCCCCCAGTCAAAATGCCTATCGTTCCCTTGCGGTTGTTCATTCCAGTTCCATAGCGTGTGTCAGAATGTGCTTCCAAAACGGCCCGGCATTATAATGGTTTGCCGGGCTGAATTTCGAACCCCCGTCGATTCAGGTAGGTCAGGAAATCACGGGTCCGTTGATACCAGTCCAGTTCGGTGAGCGTGGTTTCGATTTCCCTGCCGCGACGTTCTCGTTCTGCAGGATCCTTGATCAGCCGAATGAGTGCGGCGACCAGTCCGTCGACGTCGCCGGGCCGAAACAGCAATGCCTGTTCCGAAGCGTGGTGTATGCAGAAGGGAATCGTATCGGCGCTGACCAGAGCGGTGCCTGCCGAGGCCGCCTGCGACGCACTCATGCCGAATCCTTCCATCTCGGATGCCGTGGCGTAAATGTCGGCGATGGAGAACATGGGTCCAATGTGTTCGTCGGGAATGGCGCCCAGCAGAAAAGCCCGGCCCTGTAACTGGTCCGTGTAGGCCAGCTGGTCACGCAAACTGGAAAACACATCGTTGTCCGGACCACCGCCAATCAGCAGGTAACTGTCCGGGTGATCGGCGGCCAGTTTGGCAAACCCGCCCAGCAAAAGATCCTTGCGTTTGGTGCGGTCCATGCGGCTGGTTTCAAAAATCAGCGTGCCGTTATTCAGCGCATCCTCGGACAGGCCGGTGGTTTCCGCCAGCCAGCGCAGCGTCGCTCGCGCTTCGGCTTCGTCCTGGGAATAGGCCCGAAACAGTTCCCGATCCACGCAGGGCGGGAAATAATATGTTTCCTCAACGGGCACGTGATAATGGGTCCACAGGAATTCGGCGATCTTGGCTGATGTGGCCGCAAAAGCATGCGTGCGCTGGC
Organism: uncultured Pirellulaceae bacterium; assembly: GCA_947258905.1. GTDB lineage: Bacteria > Planctomycetota > Planctomycetia > Pirellulales > Pirellulaceae > CAJQPP01. The sequence continues at coordinate 5,161 of CAMYKF010000404.1, forward strand.
AAATCATGCGTTCGTGATTGCGTCGTTCGCAAAATTTCAATGGCCGACGGGCATCCAGTGTGCGATTGCGGTAATTAAAGTCCTTGACTTCGCCCAGCGAATGTGGCGTCCACACATGCCGGTCGATACGGGCCAGTGTGCGTTTGAGCTGCTCGTCGCTTTCGGGCTGCGAAGCCAGAATTTCCCGACCCAGTGCCGCGGCGGCCACCAGTTGTTCGTAACGCGGGTCCAAGTGCACGTCCTTGCGTTGCAGCTGTTCCATCACGCGGTCGACCAGACGGTTTTCGGCGGCCGCATCCTGTGCACGAGCCGAGGCCCATAGTGTGGCAGCCGCACGGACTTGCTGATCAATCGGGTGGTCAGCCAGCCCCACATGGTAGATCAACAGCCGCCCGAGATAGAAGTCCGGCGCCTCACCCGGGGCCCGCCAACGCAGGCCCTGATGCAACTCGGCAAACACGGATTCGGACACAATACCACGCAGCATGCGTTGCAGTGATTCCTCGACGATAAGATTTCGCCAGCGCTCGCTCAGTCCGACAGCCAGCACGGCCGCGTCCCAGTAATGCGTATTGATAAACTCATACAGTTCCCACGGCTGACAGCCCCGCGCGTCGGCTTCCTGCCGGCAATAGGATTCCAGCCAGTTGAGCTGCTCGTCCAGCGCGATGGCGATGTCTTCCTTGCGAATGAATGCATCACCGCCGCCCGGCACAAACACGTAACGAACCCGTTCCGAAAGATACTCCGAACCGCGACGCAACCGGTCGCTGTCAAAAAACGGAAAGCCGCCACGGGCAAATACCGTCACCTTGTAGCCCAGCAATTCCAGCTGGTGGGCCAGCGTGTTGACATAGAAGTTTTGACCGCCGGTGTCCGGCGCACCGCCCACAGGAATCGCGGCGCCGCCATACCCGTGATTGGTGACCAGCGCAATTTCGGGACAATCAATTTCCCGGAATGCTGCGTCCTGTTGATTCATACGTCGACACCCGTGGTCACATGGGTTGCTAAATTCCGGGGCAAGACTAACTCCACGGCGAGAGGTTTATGCGGGCGAATGAACAAGGCTCGCCGGGATGGGACGAAGACGATGTGTCGGGGACCGTAACCGGCATCCTCGGCCGACGATGCAACCAGTGATCGAGTCCATCAAGAACGCCGGCGGCGTAATCGCGAGGTGACTTGTAAATGGCAGGGCCTTCCAGCGCCCGCAACTCCGGATGCGCATTGCCCACAATGATTCCCGAAAAATCGTACTGGAACATGGCCAGATCGTTGGCCGAATCGCCGCAGACAATTACGTCATCGGGTTCATAGCCCAGATGGTTGGCCAGGAATTCGGCTGCGGTTCCCTTGTTGCAACCGGCCGGCAGAATATCAAGGTCGCGATCGGAGCTGTAAATCAGTTCGGCATGGATGGATTGATCCTGCAGGAATTCGCTGATCGAATCCAGCTCCCCTGAGCCGGCTTCAGGCAAAAAATAGCTAACTTTGAAATCGGACTGGAACTCGTCAGCCTGTGGCTCAAGCCGGTCGAATTCCGAAAGCAGTTGCCGCACGCAATCGCCATCCCAGTTTCCAAACATGTCGGCATCCCAGGCCGCAATCGAGTGGCGCTCCGGGTAACTCTGAATCTCGGTGCCCACGCCGCCGACGATGTAATCCGGCTCAGGCAAATCGGTTTCCCGAAGCGATTCCATGATCGATTCGATAAAGCGTCCGGAGGTCAGTACCAGTTGAAGACAGGCACGGTGCTCCTCAAACCATTCGGCAAACTGCGACAGATTTTCTTTATCGCCGAGCAGCGTGAAATCGACATCGCTGACCAGAAGCTTGCACTTTTTCATGCCTCACCATCCTCGTTGGTTGATTGCATTTTCGTCACTTGGACGTTTTCGCTCACTTCACAGGCCGCAAATCGAATGCCTGGGGCAGGGTTCGCCGGCTGCCTGCCGCAAATCTGTCCGCCAGCCTGGTTTTGCGGCTACGAGGGCGACTATTAAGTTTTCTTCATAAAATCCGTGCACCGCCGCTCGTCAGCACAGTGCACACCGGCACCCGTGCGAAACGGCGCGCCTGATGCTGGCATCACCTCGACCGGCGGCCGAGGTTGCCCTGCCCAAACATACCGGCTGCGCGGTGTTAGTTAAACGCTGGCTACGGCTGCCTGTTGTTCGACAAGCCCGTCGGCTGCGGCAATATACCGAATCAGGTCGATGATGCGCCGCGAGTAGCCCCATTCGTTGTCGTACCACGAAATTGTCTTGAAGAAATGACTGTTCAACTCGATTCCTGCACCCGCGTCGAATACCGATGAATAGTCGCAACCCATGAAGTCACTGGAAACGACCTGTTCGTCGGTATACCCGAGAATTCCTGCCAATTCGCCTTCGGAGGCATCCTTCATGGCCTGACAGATCTCGTCGTAACTGGTTGCCTTGTCGGTCTTGAACGTCAAATCGACCATGGAGACGTTGGCCGTGGGGACGCGTACGGACATTCCAGTCAGTTTGCCCTGCAATTCCGGCAAGACCAGGCCTACCGCCTTGGCGGCTCCGGTCGACGAAGGGATCAGGTTGGTGTAGGCATTGCGGCCTCCGCGCCAGTCCTTTTTCGACGGACCGTCCTGAGTCGGTTGAGTGGCAGTGGCAGCATGAATCGTAGTCATCAGGCCTTCGGCCAACCCGAAATGGTCGTTGATGACCTTGGCCACCGGGGCCAGACAGTTGGTAGTGCAGGAGGCATTGGAAACCACCCGATCCGTATCCGGATTAAAGCTCTTGTGATTGACGCCCAGCAACAATGTCGGCACCTGATCGGGGGTCTTGGTGGGTGCCGAAAGAATGACGCGATCGGCCCCGGCCTGCAGGTGTTTGCTGGCGTCGTCGAATTTGGTGAACAGGCCCGTGCACTCGATGACGTAATCCACGCCGAGTTTTTCCCACGGCAGGGCGGCCGGATCGCGTTCCGACAGACAAGCAATACGCTGGCCATTGACGATCAATGCGTCTACTTCGGTTTCGACCTTTCCGTCAAAGCGGCCGTGCGTGGAATCGTACTTCAGCAAATATCCCAGATTTCCCGAGGAAACGAGGTCGTTGATGGCTACAAACTCGATGTCAGGCGCGTTGGCGCCGATGCGAACAACCAGCCGACCGATACGACCAAAACCGTTAATCCCGACCTTGACTGCCATTTTGGAATCTCCCCTTTGTGATTAAATACTGCGGACGGCGTGCATGAGAAAATACAGCACGATGAGACGGTTGCCCAGTATGCAATTGGCGTACCGAATAGGGATTTCGCAAGTCCGGGCTGCGGTGTAGCCGAAGTGGCAACACTTCGGGCTCGCCGGTTTTTTTGAGTTTGCGGGGCGTCTGCCAGCAGTCCGCCCGAACTCTTGCGAGTCCGGCCGGCTACGCAAACCGGGATCCTTGAGCCAACCCGGTTCAACGTTCAGGCTAAGTCCGGGTTTGGCTGGCTTTCGGCGGCCGCTTCTTCGCGCTCGTCATGCGGCGCTGCAATCACGATATCGGCCCGGCTTTTGTGCGTGGAAATTTCCTCGTGCTCAATTGCCAGCACTCTTTCCAGCAGGATTTCGCTGGGATCGCGGTCTCGCAGCTTGCGGGCTCGCCTTGTCTGGCGGTACGTGCGGTCAATAAAGACCCGGATATCAACGTTGCTCAACAGCGATGTGTAACATCCCTCGATAATCACGACATCACGAATACCTCGCTCGATGATTTCGCATGTGACATCATCTTCTTCGAATCGGACCAGCGGTTTCGACAGTGGTTTGTCGGGATGCTCCTTGAGCGAATAGATATGGGCCTCCATCAGGTCCAGACGTACCTCACCCAGACCGACCCACGAGATGTCGGTTTTGCGTCGCAGATGATTCGTTTTGGGAGGAAGCCGGAAATAGTCATCCTGACAGAGAATCAGACAGTTGCGGCCTTCTGATTCCAGTTCCGCGGCCAGACAGTTGGCAATTTCCGATTTGCCTGATCCCGATTCGCCGGCAATGGATATCGTGACACAACTGGCACTGACAGCCAGTTTTCGTCGCACCATGGGCAGGACTTCCGCAGCGGCGTTGCGATGGTATTCGGTGATCACCAGTTTGTCGCCAATCATGCAAATCGCTTTCTCGATCGGGTTTCTGTAAAGGCCGGAATAAGTCAGCGATTTTAGATGCTGCGATTGGCGGTGCAACGCCTTGGAAAAAGTTTCCGTCTGCCGGGCGGTCAGTTTAACTATTTTACGGCCTGCCAGGCGTCTATGATGGTTCATTGCCAACACAGACTCGATGCGGTTGTCCAATCAGGAAACTGACTTTCAGGAGCCATGTCCGATACCCATCAATTTGTTTGCCCGTCGTGCCTGTCGCTGAACCGCGTGCCGGTTTCCCGACTGGGAGACAGGCCGATTTGCGGCAAATGCAAACAGGCCTTGTTTCCGCAGCAACCTGTGGAACTGACCGATTCCAATTTCCAGCGATTCGTTGAAAAGACGGACGCCTTGCTAATTGTCGATTTCTGGGCCGAATGGTGCGGTCCCTGTCGCATGATGGCTCCGCAATTTGCCGAGGCGGCCAGCCAGCTGGAACCGCCGATTCTGCTGGCGAAGGTCAATACAGAGGCAGCCCGTTACACGTCAGACCAGTTTGGCATTGTCAGCCTTCCCACTCTGGTCGCTCTGCAGGGTGGCGAGGAATTCGCGCGCCAGCCCGGCGCGATGAACACGCAGCAAATTATTCACTGGGTCCGCTCGATCACCTGACCATCGATGGCCTGACATAACAGCTGTGCCCGGTGTAGAGCGATTGGGCACGCGCACTTCCAGGATTGGCACGTTAAACGGATTTTCTCGTCCCTCAAAGGGCAGGTAACACCATCGGCACGAAAACTGCCCTGCTGTTTGGTGAAAAGGGCCGCGCTTATCTACGGTTTTGCTACAGGATCTAAGGTTTTGCTACAGGAATCAAAATGAACTCTGATCAAGCCCACCAAGGCAACAAGGCGCTCGTTGCCGTATTCGATGATGTGGTCACTGCCAGTGCTGTTGTTGAGAAACTGCATGAATCAGGATTCGACCTCAAGAATATCGAACTGGTTTCCCATGATCTCGATGCCGAGTCTCCCGAAATCAAGACGCCCAAGGTGCACGAGACCTCCGAAAGCTCGGTCGTGGACGGGATCACCAAGGGTCTGAAGGCGGGATTGGCGGCTGGCACCGGAGCAGGCGCTCTGACGCTGGTCTTGACCACGTTTCCTGGCTTTTTCATCGGCGAGGTCATATTCGCGGGAGTGACCGGAGCTGTACTTGGCGGCATCGGTGGCGTTGACCACGCGGCCTTTGACGACAGCGTGGACCTGCCCACGCGCGACGAATACAAGCAGTTGCTGGACGATGGCAATAGCCTCGTGGTGTTGCTGGGGACGCATGACGAGGCCATGCGGGCCGAGGAGATTGTCAAGCACATGCCTCATGCGCGCAGCCATATGCATCTGGTGCACGGTCACGAATTCCACGAGCATCCGTCGCGCGGTGATTCCTGACCGGGAATCGCAGGTTTCCATGAAAGCGATGATTCTGCGATCGACTGGCTTGATGTCCTCTGACAGCCAACCGCTGGAACTGGTCGAATTGCCGCGACCAGTTCCAGGTGCCCGGGAAGTGCTGATCAAGGTCGCTGCCTGCGGCGTGTGCCACACGGAACTGGACGAAATCGAAGGTCGTACGCCGCCGCCTCATTTGCCGGTCGTACCCGGCCACGAGGTTGTGGGCTCGATCGTTGAATTGGGCGAAAACGTGACCCGGCATCAGGCCGGCCAACGTGTGGGTGTGGGCTGGATTCATTGCTCCGACGGCAGCGAATATGAAAACGTTAGTCCGGATTTTTGTGCCACCGGACGCGACGTCGACGGCGGCTACGCCGAATACATGAAAGTCCCCGCGGATTATGCCTTTCCGATTCCCGACGCATTTTCCGATGAACAGGCCGCGCCCCTGTTGTGCGCTGGGAGTATCGGATACCGGGCACTACGGCTGACGCAAATCGAAAATGGCCAGACACTGGGGCTGACCGGATTCGGAGGCTCGGCACACCTGGTGATTCAGCTGGCCCGCTGCCTGTACCCCGACTCGGATGTTTTTGTGTTTGCCCGCGACGAGCAATCGCGTCAATTCGCACGAGACCTGGGAGCCGTGTGGGCTGGCGATACGACGGATTGTTCTCCCCAACCATTGCAGGCCATCATCGACACGACGCCGGCATGGACTCCGGTCGTCGAGGCTCTGGGCAATCTGCGACCTGGGGGGCGCTTGGTGATCAACGCCATTCGCAAGCAGGAAGGTGACAAGGATGCGTTACTGGGTCTAAACTACGAAAAACACTTGTGGATGGAACACGAGATCAAGTCGGTTGCCAATATCACGGGCCGCGACATCGCGGAATTCCTGCCGCTGGCCGCTCAGATTCCGATTCAGCCCCGGACCGAACGATATGCCCTGGAAGATGCCAATAGCGCCCTGCTGGAACTCAGGCAGGGACGTATCCGGGGCGCCAAGGTGCTGGTGATGGATGAATAATTGCCGCCGTTCACATTACGATTCGTCTTCCGGCGAACCGTTTGGCGGCTCAATTTCCCCGGGCGATTCGCCTTCGAAAGTGAACAGGTCCAGAAAGCGGTCTTCATACTCGCGGAACACGCCAAGTTCATCCAGCAAGCGTTTCAGTTCGTAGGCCTTGGATCGATCCAGCTGGGCCTCGCCGAACAGCAGATCCAGTTTTGCCTGATCTTCTTCCGACAGCTTGCCAACATCCAGCGGATCGGGCAGCAACGTTTCGTCTTCGTCCTCCGCCTGCCTGCCCGCGCGTTGTTCCAGGTGTTTGAGTTGACTGACGGCCTCGTCCAGGTGCTTCTGAATGCGGTCCGCTTCCACGACCAACTCGGAAAGATCGATTTCCAGTTTGGTTAGTTTGGAAAACATGCGAAGCACATTCAGCGACGCCTTGGGGAACGGCACGCTGGCAAACATTTGCGGCATTTCACCCAGCAGGCAACCGCCAGACATATGCCGCTCGGCCGCCACACCCAGCAAGATGCCGTTCATTCCCGATATGTTGCCGCCGGACAGCAAGTGGATTTCGTTTTCCACCAGCTTGCCCAGAGTTTCGTGATCGATGGCCGCGGCGATGACGCGTCCCTGATCAGTCAAGCTGATGTTGGTGGCAAACGCGGCAAAGGTGACGACATGCGAGACCGCCATTTGCTGGGCGTAATCGATCAGTTTGCGGCAAAAGTTATAACGGCCCTGCGGCGGCTGCGCTTCACCGATGAACAGGATCAGGTCAGGACCGTCGCCTGGATTCTTCCAGCCAAAAAACTGGCTTTTCGGATAGCGAAAGGGCTGCACCAGTCCCTTGTTAACCGAAACATGACCGACGTCGAACAACTCGGTGGCCTGGTACTCGACGATCATCTCCATTTCCAGCTTGGCCATCAGATAATAAGCGGCGGTCAGTGCCACATGCCCCATACCGGGCCACGCGGCAACCATGATCGGGCGTTCGAGATCCGAAGCTTGCATTGCGATATCTTTCTTCTACCAGCCAGTTGGGAGCCGCTCGACGGCGGCTTGTGCGAATAGACAATCAGTAAACACGGTCGGCAACCGTTTTGCAAAGAACTTGTCATTTTTTCCAGTTCCGCGTGTTCTGGAAAGGCAAATAACCGGATGGAACCAGGTTGCCCATGCTCATTAAACGCATCCGGGTGCAGTGTGTTGGCAAATTTGGCAAATCGCTGTATGTTTCCGGGCGCAGGCTCGCCGGCGTGCGAATTCGCCCGCGACAAGGCCTCGTCGCCATCGGCACGCGGTTTAGGGAAGCAATAAAAAGGGGAGCAATAAAAACGGGATGAAGCAGTTCTTCGTTCTGGCGATGACAGGCGTTGGGAATGCGGCACGCTGATTGCATCGTTAACATGGCGTAATGGTGCTGTTTAACAAATTCCGGACAACCAAACTACAGGAAGCTGTTCCATGCTTGATCGATTCCTGCATTCCGACCTGCGCAACCTGCTGACCACCCAGAACGCCCCGTGCGTTTCCATCTATCTGCCCACAGCGAAAACCGGCACGGAAGTTCGCGAAGGGCGGATCCGCCTGAAGAATCTGGCCGGTCAGGCTGAACAGAAACTGGCTGGTCACTGGATGAGCGCAACGGACGCCGCAAAGTTCATGCAACCTGTCACCAGGTTGCTGAACGATCACGAATTCTGGCAACACACCGACCAGGGGCTGGCATTGTTTCTGGATGCCAGCGAGTTGCGGCACTGGCGAATCGATTGTCCATTCAAGGAACAACTGGCTGTCTCTGATCAGTTTTTTGTGCGTCAGATTATGGCGGCGGCTGACGGCGACGACCGGTTCTATGTGCTGGTCCTGGGTGAAAACGAAGTGGTATTGTTCGAGGCCAACAAGACCAGTATCCAGCAAAAGGAAGTGCCCGGACTGCCAGCGAATCTGGACGAGGCGCTGAACCTGACTTCGGTGGATCGAGGCTCCCAGTCACACGCGGCGTCCCCCAGTCTGCCCGGGAAACAGGGATCGGTGTTTCATGGTCAGGGAGGCAAGCCGGATCGATCGCAAGAGGATCTTGTGGCCTATTGCCGGCAAGTCAACAAGGCCGTGGCCGACTCCCTGAACGGCCAATCGCGACCTTTGATCCTGGCTTGCGTGGACAGCCAGATGCCGGTCTACCGGCAGATCAATTCGTATCCCAACTTGCAGGAACAGATCGTACCCGGAGCGCATGCCGCGCGGGCACCGCATTTGTTACTGGAAAAATCCTGGCCAATCATGCGGGCGTATCTGGACGGGCGTCGCGACAAGGCACTGGAAGCCTACAAGGCCAAAGCCGGTACGCCCGCCACGTCGTCCGAAGTAAGCGAAGTCGTGGCGGCGGCCCATCAGGGGCGGCTGGATCATTTGTTTTTCGATCGGTCCCGTTCCGTCTCCGGTCAATTCGATCTGGCCAGCCAGTCAATCGATTATGAAGCGGACACGACGGACTTTGCCCGCGACCTGGTCGAGCAGACGATCGCGCAGGCAGTGTTGCATCGCTCGTCGGTCTACTCGCTGCCTGCGGACGAAATGCCCGCTGACACGCCAATGGTGGCTACATTGCGGTATTAGACAGGCGATGGTCGGCTTCCGGTTGCTTCCGTTTCCGTTCTGCTGCATTGGTACTTCACCCTCCCCCTAGGGGCTCTTCGGGGAATTTAGTGGCAAATTCTCGTGACCCTCCCGCCGGGAGGGTCGCCAATCCCGACCTGACGGGATGGCGG
>CAMYKF010000405.1 GCA_947258905.1 uncultured Pirellulaceae bacterium
CGTTGCCTGTGCGGAGGTCCTGAAAGCCGGCGACAAGGGCGGCACGGAAATGGCCGGCATCTTTGTGGCCTTGTTGCTCGGCGCGCTGTTCAAGGCCCTGGTTACCGTCGGCGGTGTTTTCAAAGGCACCGTCGAATGGGCCCAGCAGATTGGGAAAACGGGAATCTACGTCGGTACGGAAGTCTCGCCGATGCTGATGGCCGTCGGGTTCATTGTCGGCTGGGAAATCTCATTGCTGATTTTTCTGGGCGGCGCACTTTCCTATGTCATCGCGATTCCTGTTTTGGCATGGGGCGTCGATTTCTCCGGTGCTTCGGCCGTCGATGTCATCAATACGGTGTGGGATGAACAAATTCGCTTCTTTGGCATCGGTGCGATGATCGTGGCCGGTGTGTATTCGATCTTCAAGATCGCCGGCAGCATGGGAAAGGCCTTGCGCACGGCGTTTCGCGGGATTTCGGGCAAGGAAGACACTCAGTCGCTGCCCCGCACCGAACAGGGAATTTCGGGACGGGCCCTGTTCAGCCTGCTGTTTGGCAGCTTGCTGCTCAGCGCCTTTGTCTACTACATGATGACCCAGGACGGTAACACCACCGCATTGATCACGGTTCTGATGTTTGTTCTGGCTTTTTTCTTTGTGGCGGTGGCCGCGTACATCGTGGGCCTGGTGGGTTCCTCCAACAGCCCCGTCTCCGGCATGACGATTTGCACCGTTCTGATCACGTCTTTCCTGCTGTTGATGCTGGGCTACACCGGCACGGCCGGCATGCTGGCCACGCTGGGTGTCGCCGGAGTCGTTTGTTGCGCCACCTGCACATCGGGCGACATTTGCCAGGACTTGAAGATTGGCCAGATTGTCGGTGCCACGCCACGCAAGTTGCAGACGGCCGAGTTGATTGGCGTTATCGCACCGGCCTTTATCATCGCACCGACCATGCAACTGCTCTACACCACTTATGGCATTGTCGATGCAGCCCAGCCAGGAGTGAACGCCCTGAAAGCACCTCAAGCGGCAATGTTCGAGAAACTGGTCGGAGGGATCTTCGGCGCAGGGCAGGGTATACCCTGGGACCTGGTCGGCTGGGGCGCCGCCGTGGGCCTGATTGCCATCGCTATAGACCATTTCTGGCTGGAACCCAGGGACACCAGGTTCCGATTGCACGCCATGCCGCTGGCCGTAGGGATGTACTTGCCGTGGACGGTTACTTTCCCGATCCTGTTTGGCGGTGCTGCGTATCTGTTCGTTGACCGGCGGTCGCGTCGCCGCGGTGATTCCGAGGAACAGCAAAACCGCGTCATTCACAAAGGGCTGTTGTTCGCTTCGGGGATTGTGGCGGGCGAAGCGATTATGGGCATCATCACTGCGATCATTCTGGCGTTCCAGCTCGATATTCCCTTCCTGCAAGGTGAGTGGATGCAGCAGAATTTCCCTGAAGTGATCACTGCCTGGGACTGGCTGGAATCCAGCGGAATGGCGGATGTCATTTCGTTGCTGGCTCTGGGTGCCATGGTGATGCTGCTGATCGCCAAGTGCTCGTCACGACGTAATAACAAAGAACAAAACAAAGACTAAAACCAGGACTAACCAAAACATCATACGGAGGACGATGATGATCCAGATTAATCGTATCCTTGTACCCATCGATTTCAGCGACTGCTCGATTCAGGCGCTGCAGTACGGACAGGAATTGTGTGACAGGTTCGACGCAGAACTGCATATGCTGCACGTGCTGGAAATGCACGTGACGGGGACGCCGCAATTCACCATGGGCCTGGCCCTGCCGGAACGCGTCGAAGAATCTGCCGAACAGGTGAGAGAGGAAATGAACAAGTTACCCGGCGAAGACTGGGGTGCGGACCGCACGATTGTCCGGGAAATTGGTCGTGGCGCGCCGTTTGTGGAAATCGTGCGCTACGCCAACGAGCATGATATCGACGCCATCGTCATCGGAACGCACGGTCGCACCGGCCTGAGTCACGTGTTTGTGGGCAGCGTGGCCGAAAACGTTGTTCGCCAAGCCGCCTGCCCGGTGCTGGTCGTGCGACCCGAAGGGCATCAGTTTGTGGCACCGTAAGACGGCGGTCTCACGCGGAATATGCTGCAGTTCGTAGCGTTTCGCAGTGCCCCGATCCTTCGTGAACTCGGTTCCGACCCTCCCCCCTCCCGGGGGCTCCTGGGATATTTTAATGGTCCGGACAATGGTCCCGTTCTACGGCATCGCCCATTTGGACCGGGTCAACTGGCGATCCAGCACCTGATCAATGGCATCCAGATCACCGGCTTTGATGGCCACATCTGCATCCTTGATAATGTCCCGGAATCGCGAGCGAACGTAATCGTCTTTTCTATCGTCGCGAATCCATTCGACTTTCTCACGCTCGTCGAATTCGCTTGCGAATTGGCCAAACCACCAACCGATTCGCACGGCGATGTACAGCATTCCGGCGAAATACTTGCTGCAACCGCCATCCATACATGCGTAATAGAACATGCAGTCGGCAGCCTTGCGTTCAGCGGCAGTCACGTCAGGATTCGGGCCCTCGCCGACAAAAAAATCATGAACAATGGAAGCCAGCCGATAGTCGCCGGCATAGGGCGAGCCCACGATCGACCAAAGTGCTCGCGGAATCGTGGCGCCGTTGATCCACGTGCCTTCAGGCACGTCCCACGAATTCCCGTCGGGGTCGATGTAACTGAATTCCTCCGTCAGAAACATCACGCGGTCAACTGAATCGTTCGGTGTATCCCACCGTGTGATCGCGGGTTTGGGAAAGGGGGTTCTCACTCTCGTGCTCATGACTTCACCTCCATTTAACCAGAGCGCATTTTTCAAAACCCCAAATCTGGCGATTTGGCAGTGGACGAGGCCACGAGTCCATCCCGATTCATCCGGCAAGACGGGACTCGTAGCCTCGTCCACTACGCAAGAAAGCAGTTTTGAAATGCCCTGCAGACGTAAATTCACTTCCTAGATTTGTTTTCCACTCCACGAGATCAGCGCTTTCATGTAATTCGAGCGTTCCCATGCCCGGGGTTCGCCGCAGTTTTGCTGGCTGACACTGCCCTTCATTTGCGCGACGGACTCGTATTCATGCTCGGTCAACCAGGTCTGTACTTCATTCAGGATTTGCTCCAGAT
>CAMYKF010000406.1:0-54923 GCA_947258905.1 uncultured Pirellulaceae bacterium
AGTACCACTTTCGCTGGTTAGCTTTTTTGCGGATAGAGAAAGGAGTCGCGGCCCGCCAGCACTGCTGGTCAAGCCAGCAGTGGCACCATGGCCGAGAACCGTGGGCCTCCAAATTCGGCAGTTGCTGATCGTAATCTTCGTCGTAGTCGATAAAGGCTCGCCGGAGTACCATTTTCGCTGGTTAGCTTTTTGCGGATAGAGAAAGGAGTCGCCCACGATGGATACGTGTTGCACTATGCCGGGGAGGTTCCGGCTGCGTTTCCCTAGTCCTTGCGTTCGGTTTTCCACACCGGGTCCTGGTGCGAATCGTCGCTGGACGCGAACCAGCGGGTCATGGTCATTTTTTGCCGGGTGTAAAAATGGATGCTCTCGCTTCCCTGGATGTGCAGGTCACCAAAGAACGACTGGTTCCAGCCGGTAAACGGGAACCAGGCCATCGGTGCCGGGACACCGACATTGATGCCGATCATGCCCGCATTGAAGTGCTGTTTAAATTGTCGCGCCGCAAAGCCATCGCGAGTAAAAATCGAAGCGCCATTACCGTAGGGACAAGCGCGACCCAACTTGAGCACGCTATCCAGATCGGTGGCGCGAATCACGGAAAGAACCGGGCCAAAGATCTCATCCCGGGCCACTTGCATCGGCGATCTGACTTGATCAATCACGCTGGGACCGATCAGGAATCCATCGCCGGCAAAATCCTGGCGACCGTCCAGCGCCACCTTCGCGCCTTCGCCGGCAGCGATGTCCATGTAGCCTGCCACGCGTTCAACGTGCTCGCGGCGAATCAGTGGTCCCATGTCAACGTCTTCGTTGTCCTCCGAGGGACCCACACGCAGGCTGCTTGCGTGGTCCGATAAACCCTCGACCAGCGGGTCGCCAATGTTGCCGATGGCGACAGCGATGCTGCCGGCCATACAGCGTTGTCCCCCGCAACCGAATGCAGAGGCAGCCAGTGCCTTGACCGAGATATCCAGGTCGGCGTCAGGCATGACGATCAGGTGGTTTTTGGCGCCACCGGCGGCCTGCACTCGCTTGCCGTTTTTGGTTCCGGTTTCGTAGATGTATTTGGCAATGGGCGTCGATCCGACAAACGAAATCGCGGCCACGTCCGGGTGAGTCAGTAATGCGTCCACGCATTCCTTGTCGCCGTGCACGATGTTGAATACACCATCAGGCAGTCCTGCCTCGGTCAGGAGTTCGCCGATTAGAACGGCTGACAGCGGCGTTTTCTCGGAAGGCTTCAACACAAACGTGTTACCGCAAACCAGGGCGACCGGGATCATCCACATCGGCACCATGGACGGAAAATTGTAGGGCGTAATGCCCACGCACACGCCCACGGGGTGCCGGACTGTTTCCGCATCAACCTCGGCAGCGATGTTGGGCAGAGTTTCGCCGGTGATCATGGCCGGAATCCCGGCCGCGAACTCCACCATCTCCACGGTTCGCTGGACTTCGGCACGTGACTCGGCCAGTGTCTTGCCGTGCTCGCGGGTGACCAGGGCGGCGATTTCGTTAAATCGCTCTTCCATGATCTGCCGCAAGCGAAACATCAATCGCGCCCGCTCTACAACTGGCGTTTCCTTCCATGCGGGCAACGCATCCACTGCCGACTGTACGACCCGCCCCGTTTCTTCGGCTGAACACATCGGCACTTGGGCGATAGCCTGGCCCGTCGAAGGATTGAATACCGTCGCCGTGCGGGCAGTGTTGCATTCGATCCATTTTCCTGCGCTGAAAATTGGCACGGTATCCAGTGACGACGTTGCTTGTGCTGCGCACATCCTGTTCACTCCGTTAAATGGAACTCGGGGGCGTCCAACGTGGACCAATGTAGGAACGTCTGCGGCGTTATGATACCATAATTGCCTGCCATTCAGTAATTCTTGCCTTACCCGAGTCCCGTCATGCCACGCATCGTCAAGGGCGCACTGATTCAGGCCACGCTGTGCGAACCGGCCACCTCGCCGATCGACAAGATCAAGTCGGCAATGATCGACAAGCACGTTGATCTGATCGGTCAGGCTGCCGACCAGGGAGCCCAGTTTGTTTGCCTGCAAGAGCTGTTTTACGGTCCCTACTTTTGCGCCGAGCAGGATGCCAAATGGTATGAGCTGACCGAACCCATTCCCGACGGGCCGACAGTCAAGTTGATGCAGGAGCTGGCAAAGAAACATGAAATGGTGATGGTCGTTCCCATGTACGAGGAGGACCTGCCAGGCATCTATTACAACTCGGCAGCCGTGATCGATGCTGACGGTTCCTATCTCGGCAAGTTCCGGAAAATGCACATTCCGCACTGCGCTCCCGGATTTTGGGAGAAGTTCTATTTCCGCCCCGGGAACCTCGGCTATCCGGTGTTCGAAACGCGAGTGGGAAAGCTTGGAGTCTACATCTGCTATGACCGGCATTTCCCGGACGGCGCACGTTGCCTGGGATTGAACGGCGCGGAAATCGTGCTCAATCCTTCGGCCACGGTGGCAGGGCTCAGCGAGTACTTGTGGAAACTCGAGCAACCCGCCCATGCCGTCGCCAATCAGTATTTTGTGGGCGCCATTAATCGCCCCGGCACCGAAGCCCCCTGGAATATTGGCGAATTCTACGGTCAGAGTTATTTCTGTGATCCCCGCGGACAAATCCTGGCCGAGGGTGGACGCAACTGCGATGACGTCGTTGTGGCCGATCTGGATCTGGATCTGATCCGCGAAGTGCGGAATACGTGGCAGTTCTTCCGCGACCGTCGCCCCGAAAGCTATCAGGCCATCGTTCAGCCGTGAATGAACCGACCGAAGCAAACGGCACCGTCATCTACGGACTTGACGACAAGCCGCCACCCGGTCGCGCATTGGTTCTGGCGATCCAGCATGTGCTGACCATGTTTGGCGCGACGGTGGCCGTGCCGCTGATGCTGGGACCCGAAGGGGATGGCTCGGGCATGGGCATGGACCGCCAGCAAGTGGCGATTCTGATCAGTTCGGTGATGTTGTGCAGCGGCCTGGCAACACTGATCCAGGTCACGTTTGGTTCGCGGTTGCCAATTATCCAGGGCGTCTCGTTCAGTTTTCTGGCGGCATTTCTGGCGATCATCGCGGCGGTCAAGGCCGAGGGTGGCGATGCCGCCGAAATCATGCAGTACATTGCCGGTGCCGTTCTCGTCGGCGCCGCGATCGAAATCACGATCGGTTTCTCCGGACTGTTTGGTCTGATACGTCGTGCGCTTTCACCAGTGGTGATTGGTCCGGTGATCATGCTGATTGGGCTGGCTTTGTATAACGCCGGCGCGCCGATGGCCGGCACTTACTGGCCGATTTCGATCTTGACGATCGTGCTGATCATCGTCTTTTCCTATGTGCTGGCCCGGCGCTGGCGACTGTTCCGTTTGTTCCCAATTCTGCTGGCCATCCTGATCAGTGTCGGTGTCTGTGTCCTCATGACCGTCAGCGGAGTCATTGCCGATACTCATCCGGCGTTTGTGCATACCGAACACATTGCCGCTTCCAGCTGGCTGCGGATCGCTCCGTCCGAAGTGATCATGCCGTGGGGCCTGCCGAAATTTCATCTCGGATTTGTCCTCGCGGTACTGGCCGGTTATCTGGCCTCCATGATCGAGTCCTTTGGCGACTATCACGCCTGCAGCCAAATGGCGGGAGCTGGCGATCCCACTCCGCAGCAACTGTCACGCGGGATCGGGTGCGAGGGTGTCGGTTGTGCGTTAACCGGCGTATTGGGCGGGTTCAGTTCGACATCGTATTCCGAGAATATTGGACTGGTCGGTATTACCAAGGTGGGCAGTCGTTTCGTCGTGCAGATCTCGGCAGTGATCCTGGTCCTGCTGGGTTTGTTTGGCAAGTTTGGCGCAATGGCCGCTTCCATTCCCATTCCCATCGTTGGCGGACTGTATTGCGCCTTGTTCGGGCTAATTAGCGCGGTGGGCATTCGCGAGCTGGCCCGTGCAGATCTGAACGTGGACCGCAATCTTTTTATTGCCGGGTTCGCTTTGTTTATGGGATTGAGCGTGCCGGCATACTTCAATTCCGACGCCGGCGCCGCAGCACTGGAACAACTGGGTACCGTCTCGACCGGGTTGAGAGATGTGGTGGCCTCCATCGGTAAAACCGGTATGGCTGTGGCGGCCATCCTCGGCTTGATCCTGGACAACACGATTCCGGCGACACGCAGACAGCGGGGAATGCCGTAAGAACACCGGCGGTTTCGTTTGGTGGTACCTGGGGCATTCGGGTAGAATGCAGCCGCTGTGCCTCGAATCTGCTGGGTCCGCCGCGTTCTGATTTGAAAGGAAGTGTTACCCATGGCCGATCTGTCGATCACGGTAAATGGGCTGAAGATGCCGAACCCCTTTGTCATTGGGTCGGGGCCGCCGGGAACCAACGCCAACGTGATTGGCAAGGCATTCGACGAAGGCTGGGGCGCGGTAATTGCCAAGACAATCAGTCTGGAAGCGGAAAAGGTCATCAATGTGCAGCCACGTTACGCGCGTCTGCGCAGCCGCGAGTCGAAAGAGATCTTTGGCTGGGAGAATATTGAGCTGATCAGCGATCGCAGCTTTGAAACCTGGCTGGACGAGTTCAAGTCACTCAAGGACAAGTATCCCGACCGGGTGCTCATCGCTTCGGTGATGGAAGAATATCGCGAAGACGCGTGGGCCGAGATTATTGAGAAGTGCCAGGATGCCGGTGTCGACGCGTTTGAACTGAATCTGTCCTGTCCGCATGGCTTGCCCGAACGCAAGATGGGCTCGGCCATGGGCGTCAATCCGGACATTGTGGAGGAGGTCTGCGGCTGGGTGCATCGCGTGGCCAAAATTCCGGTGTGGGCCAAGATGACTCCCAACGTGACCCGGATCGAAGACCCCACGGCAGCGGCGTTGCGGGGCGGGGCAGACGGGATCGCCGCCATCAATACCATCCGCAGCGTACTGGGCGTCGATTTGAAAACACTGCGGCCGGAACCTTCAGTCGAAGGCTATACGACGCCCGGCGGCTATTCCTGTCAGGCGGTCCGACCCATCGCTTTGCGAATCTGCATGGAGATTGCCACCTTGATCCGCGAAGAGTTTCCCGGCAAGACACTCAGCGGTATCGGCGGCATTGAAACCGGCAACGACGCCGCACAATTTATCCTGCTCGGTTGCGACACGGTGCAGGTCTGCACCGGCGTAATGAAAAGCGGCTACAAAATCGTCAAGCCGATGATCGAGGAACTGTCCGCGTTTATGGACGAGCACGGCTTCAACACCATCGATGACTTCAAGGGACACAGTCTGCAGTTCTTCAAGACGCATGCCGAGCTGGTCGAGTTACAGGCCGAAGCCCGAGCCCGCAAGAAGGCCGAGCACGACGCCAAGCAGATGATCCGCGAAGACGCCCAGTGGACCGGCGACGATTTCGTCGATCAAAGTGACGCGTTGGCGAGAGGATAGGGCAGTTGCGAGGAAAGAGGGGAGAGGCGCGATGGAAGAGGGGAGAGGCGCGAGGGAAGAGGTTCCGGCTCAGTCGTCAACTTCGGCCTTCGAGATTCCTTGTTCAACATTCTGCGGTTCCGCGCTTTGATCCCGAGCCGCGGGCGTAGTGCAGCAGCACATTGAGACGCTTTACTTGACGTCCACCTGGTTGCGCTAACGCTGCCTAAAAATGAGTCGGCTGGCGGGCCAGAAACTGGCCCCGACCGATCGTGCCGGTGAACTGACCGTCCCGAGCCTGTACCTCTCCGCGAACTGTCACCACTGACGGACGCCCCTGAATCTCCCAGCCTTCAAAGGCGCTGTAGTCGACGTCCATTTGCTGCGTGCTGGCCGAAATCTTGCCGCGGTAGTCGGGATCGTAAATCACCAGGTCGGCGTCGCTACCGATTTGAATGGCGCCCTTGCGCGGGTACAGTCCAAACAATTTCGCCGCCTGAGTACTGCCGGCGTCGACAAAAGTATTCAAGTCGATCTTGCCTGGCACCACGCCGTGCGTGTACAGCAGATTAATCCGGTCCTCAACCGAAGGAATGCCGTTGGGGATTTTCGTGAAATCATCGGCGCCCATTGTCTTCTGGTCGCCGAAATCGAAGGGCGCGTGATCAGTGGCCACGGTGCTGATCAAACGGTTGCGGATAGCGTCCCACAGGATGGGCTGGTTGCGCAGGTCGCGAATCGGCGGGGACATCACATACTTGGCACCTTCAAACTCGGGCCGCTCGGCGTATGTCTTGTCGAGCACCAGATAGGGAATGACGGTTTCGATCCACGCGTTGACACCGCGGTAACGCGCTGCCTGGGCCGCCTGAACGGCCGCATCGCATGACGTATGCACCACGTACACGTGCGCGCCGGTCAACTCGGCAAAGGTCATCAAGTGATGGACGCCTTCGGCCTCCACAGACTCGGGCCGGGAAGGCTCGTGGAATTCGGGGCCGGTCTTCCCGGCCGCCAGCAACTCGCCCTGCAACTGGGCGACTGCTGTGGCGTTTTCGCAGTGAGCCGTGACGATCACGCCCAGTTCCCGGGCCAGTTTCAGAGTGCGGAACAGTTCCTCGTCGTCGATTCCGAACGCTCCAGGATAAGCGAGGAAGATCTTGAACGAGGCAATTCCGCGCGACACGATCTCGCGCAACTGGGCTTCTGATTCATCGTCAAACTTCGTCACTGCCATGTGGAATGAGTAGTCGACGGCGGCCAGACCCTCGGCTTTTGATCGCCAAAGTTCAAACGCTTCCAGCGGCTGTTCCGCGCGGCTGGGGCAACACATCTCGATCAATGTCGTTGTGCCACCGACCAGCGCGGCCTTGCTGGCCGTTTCCCAGGTATCCTTCGACCAGGTCCCCATGAACGGCAAATAGATATGCACATGTGGATCAATGAACCCGGGAAACACATACTTGCCGCTGGCGTCGATCACTTCCGCCGCGGAGTCTTCCAGACCAGTCCCGATCGCCGAAATGGTTTCGCCCTGGACATGGATATCGGCAACAAAATCATCGGTGGCCGTGATGATTCGTCCGTTCTTGATAAGTAATGCCATGCAATCGTTTCCTTGTCAGTGTTCAGCTATGCGTCAAGTACGCCTATGTCTTCGTGCCACAATTCCGGTCTGGCTTGAATGAAATCGCGGAGGACTTCCTCGATCTCCTGGTTGTTGGCCAACACCAGTTCGACTCCATTACTGCTCAACAAGTCTTCCGAACCCCGGAAGTTCGTGTTCTCGCCGATCACGACCCGGGGAATTCCGTACAGCAAAATCGTACCGCTGCACATCGCACAGGGGGAGAGTGTTGTGAACATCGTCGCCCGACGGTACTCGGCGGCCGTGAACCGGCCGGCGTTGCGGATACAGTCCGTTTCGGCGTGCAGGATTGGGTCATCCTGTTGGACTCTTCGGTTGTGTCCCAAACCCACAATCGTGTTATCGATGACCAGGGCGGCGCCGATGGGAATACCGCCTTCACGCAGACTTTTTTTCGCCTGGGCGATGGCGGCTTGCAAGTAGATTTGGTCGTAGTTCATGTTACATGTGCTTTTCCTTACCCTCCCTCCGGGCCCTCCGGGAGGGTCGAGCGACAGCGAGGGGAGGGCGGTTATGAGTTACAGCCCTCCCCGCAAACTCGCAAGCTCGTTTGCGAACCTCCCGGAGGGAGGGTAATTTCAACGGGCGAGGCAAGTTAGTCACTTGCAATACTCGTCGGCGATGGAAATGGCCTGGGAGATGATATCGAGGCCCTCGTCGATTTGCGATTCGGTAATGTTCAGTGGCGGGGCTACAAAGATCCAGTTCCAACGGACGAAGGTGAACATGCCCAGCTCGCGAATCCGGGCGGCCATGCGATTGGTTGGTTCCATTTGGTCGGGCGCGGCATTCCACGGCGTGGTTGGCTCTTTGGTTTCGCGGTTTTTGACCAGTTCAAAACACCCCAGCAATCCGGTATTGCGAAAATCACCGATGGACGGGTGTTTCTCTTTCATCGATTCCACGCGACCTTCGAGATACCGGCCCATGCGGGCAGCGTTTTCCACCAGCCCTTCATCCTCATAGACCTCGATCGTGGCCAGTGCCGCGGCACAGCAAACCGCATGCGCCGAATAGGTCAGGCCCAGTGGCAAAGCCTGTTCGTCAAATCGCCGGGCGATATCTGCGGACACGACCAGTCCACCGAGTGGCAGGTAACCGGCTGTCAGTCCCTTGGCGATGCACATCATGTCAGGCTGCACACCATGATGTTCGACAGCGAACATCTTGCCCGTGCGACCAAACCCACTCATGACTTCATCATCGATCAACAGGATGCCGTACTTGTCGCATATCTCCCGTACCAGTTTCCAGTAATTCGGCGGGTACTTGATGCAGCCCGACGAGCCGTTTTCGCCTTCGATCAAAATCGCCGCAACGTTATTCGGGTTTTCAAACTTGACGACACGTTCCAGTGCATTGGCGGCGTTGACACCGCACTCCTCAATCGTGCTGCTATTCCAGGGGCAGCGGTAAAAGTAGGGATTTTCAACGTGGATATGATTGGGCACCGGCTGGCTATCCATGCCGAAGCGACGGGGATCGCCGCCAGCCGACATGGCGCCATAGGTTCCACCGTGGTAGGAACGATACAGCGAGATCACCTTGGCGCGACCGGTACAGGCGCGGGCCAGTTTGATTGAGTTTTCAACTGCTTCGGCGCCGCCCAGGGTAAAGAAGGTCTTTGCCAGGTTCGGTGGCGTGATCCCGGCCAGTTTTCTGCCAAGGTTGGCGCGGGATTCCGTGGCCATCCCCGGATACACGTAACTCAGCTCGTCCATCTGTCGCAGTACGGCTTCCTTGACCCTGGCGTGGCCGTGACCAATGTTCACGTTCATCAATTGCGACGAAAAGTCGATGTAGCGCTTGCCGTCCCGGTCATAGATGTACACGCCCTCGGCGCGGTGAGCGTTGATGGGATTCAGTCCGCCCTGTTTGCACCAGGAGAACAGGGTGTGCTCCAGACAGTCGCGGACGATTTGCTGCTGGCCTGCTTCGACGTTGGTACTCATGTGTCTGTTCGGGGGTGGATTGAGTCAATATGCAGGACGGGTCGGGTAACCCGCCCACAACGCGTGGAGACCTGCCCACAACGCGGATGAATCAACGGTGTCAGGTGCCCATCAATGTACCACATGCCACGCAGAGGCAAGAAACACAGCAGTGACGATTGCAGCTGTTTGGGGACCAACCAGTTTGAAAGCTTGGAGGGTGGGACGGGTCGGAAGACCCGCCCACAACGCGAGGTTGAGAGCCTTCGATAACGTGAGCCTACAACGTGAGCCCAAAACGCCAGGATATAGCGGGATTCCTCCGCGTCAAAAATCAACGACTTCAATCTCTTGCTCGTTGACCTGGACTTCGTCCGACTCGGCAGCCTGGATGGCGGCGTCAATTTGAGCCTGCTCGGATTCCGGCAGCTGATCGTAAAGCTTTTCGTAGTACAATCGCGCCCACAAGTCACGCGGCTGGTCGGTCGGCGATGCCAAAGTCAGGCGGAAGAACGGGGGACCGGGCAACACCTTGAAACGGGCCTCGATTTCGTGGCCGTCCAGCTGGCCATAGGCCATCGCAAATTGCGGCTGCATTTCAAATTCGCCCGGACCATGCCTGATCTCGGTTGGCTGCAATTCAAAACGCGTTTCACCCAGCATGAACCAGCCGCCTGGCTGAATTGAAATCTTGTTGACCCGGCGATTGGTGATCCGCCGCTTGCCGGTCGACTTCTTGTCGCCTTCAGCTTCAGCTTCGGGCTCGGACTCAAACTCGGGGTCCGGCTCCACCGGATCAACCCGCACTTCCACATGCCAGTCCCGCGGTGCCAGTTCGGAAGCCAACGCGAAATATTCACCCGGCGAGAAACCATCGAATTGGTACACCCGCGGTGCACCCATGGGCTCGGAAATCCGGACCTGTCCGTCCAGGAATTCGATGTGGCTGCGCATTTTCCGGGGTTCTGGAAAGGCAATATCCAGCGAGAAAGGCAGCGGTGCGATCAGTGATTTGTGCATCGGTGGTTTCAGCGTTCCGGTCAGATTCAGTGCCGGGGGAGGTTCGTCCGCGAACAACTCGGATGGTTTTGACGTTACATCCAGTTGATCACTGATTACCTCCAGTTCGCCCAGCCGTGTAATCTGGCCTTTCAGCATCTGAAAGTCACTGAAGCGAAACTTGTCAAAGCGAAGTGTCGTATCGGTCTCCGGATTTATGATCTTGATGTCCTTGGCGCTGACCAGATCGATCCGCAATTCCTTCAGATCACTCAAATCCTCGTCCTGGATATCGCGCTTGATGTCTTCCCATTCCTCGGCAAATTCCTCGGCGATTTCCTCGCCATCGATCGGGCCGAGGTCGACATTACCTGACTCGTCAAACTCTGCATAAATCGTGGCTCCGGCGATCGATACCTCTTCGATGATCAGCCGACTATGCCGCGTCAGATCGAAAAAGCCATTGAATTTGAACTTGATGCCTCGCAACTCGTTCCACGGCAGTCCCTCATCGGATTCGAATTCAAGTTTTTCGATTTCAAAGCCCGACGCAATCGAT
This sequence comes from uncultured Pirellulaceae bacterium, assembly GCA_947258905.1. GTDB lineage: Bacteria > Planctomycetota > Planctomycetia > Pirellulales > Pirellulaceae > CAJQPP01. The sequence continues at coordinate 10,560 of CAMYKF010000406.1, forward strand.
CCCTTCAGACCCTCAACCCGGACCGTGCCATCGGCTTCCAGGGCCCGCTCGATGAGGGTCAAAGGCAGTGAAGTGTGCATGGTCAGGTAATAACTGCCAATGCACATGACCAGAAGTAACGCAAAGATGATTCCGCAGCCCGTGAGAAAGCAACCGCACCCCGAACCATGACGAGTGGTTTGCTGAAAGCTCTCAATGCCGGCTGTGGTTTTTTCGGTGATGCCCATAAATCGTCCGCCACGCCCCGAGATGTCTCAAAGACCCTATTCGATGCGATTTTCGAATGCTTGGCTATCCAATCGCGGAATTTGGCAAAATGGAGAACAATTCCCTGGCCCTGTTCGCTCCCCGCTCGGCTGGCTGGTGCTGGACCGGGACGAAGACGCAGAGAAGACTAGCACGAGACGAAGACGAAGACGAGGACGAGGAGGGATCGACCAACGAGGGGCAGGCCTCCAGCCTGTCATCCGGTTTTACCGACAGACTGGAATCCTGACCCACGCAATTTACCGTTCGCCAAAGGCGGGATGCTCGCGGTCGCCGGCGGCTTCGACGTATATTAGCAGATCGAGAATCTCTTGCTTGCTGCACGTATTCAGCACGCCTTGCGGCATCATCGAGATTTTGGACTTCATCTCGTCCTCAATGTCATCAATGAGGATCGTGACCGGCTTTTCGTTATCCAGCGGATTGGCCAGAATGCGAATCTCGGTGTCCGAGCGCTCAGCGACGACTCCAGTGTGCAAACGCCCGTCGATGTCCTGAATAATCCACGAGACGTAACGCTCCTCGATGTCGGCCGACGGATCAATCAGGCTTTTCAGCAAACCCTCGCGATCGAGATTCCCCGTGCTGAGCTTTTGCTGCAGATCCACCAGGTTGGGTCCAACGTCGCCGCCTTCGCTGTCACCCATCTTGTGACACTGGGCGCAGGACAGTTCGGTGAACAACGCGCGGCCACGCTCCCACGAACGGGCCTGGTCGGCTTCGTCCAGATCCTTTAGCAAATCCTGAACGGTCCATTCGCGGACGAACGGCCGCGCGGCAATTTCCGAGTCGACGGTCGGCACCAGAGCTTCCACCGGCGCATTGTCCAAATCCTCGATGACATGCATCGTTCCGTACATACGACGCCAGTGGCCCGGATAGGTGCAGACATACGGATACTCGCCCGGTTTGTCCGGTGCCACCAGGTCCATTCGCTGCAGCTGTCCCGGCTGTAGCAGTTTCGACGCGTGCATGACTTCCGGCATGTTCGGCACGTAGCCACGCTTCAGGGCATCGGGTTCGGTCGCCATCAACTCGGCGGCGATACCGACTTTGGCATAGGCCCCGGGCCGCGTGATCACGATGTTGTGTGGCATGATGTCGGTGTTGTCAAAAATCAGCTGGAACGGCTTGCCTGCCTCAACAAAGAAGTGGCTGCGGTCGTATTGCATGCGATGCCGAATGGGCCGCAGCACGATCACATTGATGCCCAGATCATTGAGGGTGGAGCGAGCCTGTTTGGCCTGGTCACCGGGCAACGCAGTCGCCAGTTTCTTGCCTAGCGAGATTTCGTCCACTACATGCGGTTCCGTTCTCTCGGCGGCGGGCAAGGCACTGACGGTGGAAATAATGTTGTCGACGAGCGGACGAATGGCCTGGTCCTGCCAGCTGCGACGGGGCAGACGCGCCATGCCGCGAACGGCTGCCGCGCGGGATTGGTTGTCGAGGATAAATTTGGCAAAGGCTTCAAACGTCGCCTGTTCACCTGACAGCAAGTGCACTGCCGCGTTGATCGTCGCTTCGCGAATGGCACCCCGTGGATCTCCCTCCAGCGGAATGGTTACGCTGGAATCAGGCGCACCAATGTCGGTTTGCTCGAACACGACATTTCGGTCGGCGTCCAGAATCTTGATCGTGAAGCCATCCAGACGCTTGCCCATATCGTTGTTTTCGTTGCGATTCCATACGACGATGGCATCCAGACCATGGCTGGTTCCCAAATCGAGTTCCCACCAGGGATTGGGCTGGTTTTCCCGGGTGTGGGTCTGGCCACGATCACTGAATATGGGACTTTTGTTGCCATCCATCGCCAATTCCGGTTTCCCGCCGTGATTGGTGGACGACTGGGTGGCGGTCCCGGACGGCGCAACATTGCGGCCGCCAGACATGACTTCGACTTCGGCCAGCGTCAACGTGCGTCTGGCACCGGGCAACTCGATACGAACGTATCGGCCGTTGGTAACTTTGGCACTGTCGATTTGCTGTTCCATTTCCATGGGCAGACCTAACAGCAACTCGGCCACTTTGGGTTCCAGCTGCTTTTTGACATCCTCGTCATCGACCAGAGCGAGGGCATTTACGAAATCGCGAAATCGCTCGTTCGAGACCAGCGTCTGCTGCCACAATCGATCCGCTGATTTTTCGGCGGCGATCAGCGTGGCATAGGCGACCTGGCGGGTATTCTCGCGTCGCGCACTGGTAGCCAGTTCATCCAGCTGGTCGCGGTATTGGGAGAAATCGACTTGCGAGCCCTCACCATGAACATTTGAACCATCACCGTGCAGAAAGATGTGCGTCAGGTCGGCCAGCACACTTTGGGCGTTCGCCGCATCGCTTTGATCCAGCCGGGCGATGGCTGTCAGCAGTTCGATATTGGCGTCGGTGCCGTTGATTCCCGCGAGCCCTTCGGCCGCTTCGTGACGGAATTCGTGCAGGATACCTTCGCGTTTGAGCAGTTCTTCAAAGACGGTCTGACTGCGTCGCATGCCAGTCAATTCGGCTGGCGACATGTCGGCAACGATGTAACGCAGTCCCTGCGGATTGTCATCGGCGAATGAATCGCCGGAGGCCACGTGTGGCTTCCACAGCGGAGCGTGTACACGGAGCGTTTCGGCAAGACAGTAATCGATGAACTTGTCGCGGGGATAATTCAGTACTTCCAGCGCGATTTCTGCCGCCTCGACCGATGGCAGGAAGCTCAGCGCGCGTACTGCTTCCAGTCGCACGCGCGGGAATTCGTCGTTGATCTGTTGCTGCAATAGTGGCAACGGATCGGCCACCTGATCGCGGCAATAACACAGAACTCGTGTTGCGGCGGCACGAGCTCGGGGCTCGGGTGATCGCAGCATCTGTTTCAGCAAGTCCTCGTCGACTCGATTGTGCTGCTGCGTAACCCACAGGGCTTCCAGCAGGTGGTGCTGGTATTCGGCATCGGACGGATCCAGTGCCGCCACCCACGCCTCGACAGCAGGCAACACCTTGCCGGTCTGTCGGCCACTCAATTCCAGACGCGTGCGATAGCGCACCCGGGTGACGGGCGACTTCAATTGATCAAGCAACTGGTCTTCGCTGAGTTGCGTCAGATCGGTCGGCGTCGATAGCTCCCCTTCCTTCCAGGTGACCCGGTAGACCCGGCCATGCGTCTTGTCGCGATTGGGATCGCGCAAGTTGTGTTGCATGTGGCCGATGATGGGGTTCTGCCAGTCCACAAAGTAGATGGCTCCATCGGGTCCCATCTCGATATCAACCGGACGGAAATTCGGATCGGTTGAACTGAGAATCGGGGTGACTTCGGTTGCGGAGAATCCGGAATCGTCTTCATGCACTTCGTAATGCAACAGGCCCTGGAATCCGATCACGTTGGCGATCAGGTAATTGCCCTGGAACGGTTCCGGGAAGTGTGCGCTGGACAGCAATTCCGTGGCGCCCGATGGCCGCACCCACTGCTGAAAAAAGGGGAAGTAATTGCGGTGCTTGTCGGGATAGTTGACATGTCCCGAGAAGGGTGCCGCATAGTAATTCACGTTGCCCGTGCCGTCGGTGACAAAGTCCTGACCCCAGTGGTCAAACACGTGACCGTGCGGATTGGCAAAGGGATAGGAGACGTAGGCCTCGATTTTGCTGGTCCGCGGTTCGAAACGAAACACCCCGGCGTTGACCAGTCGCAACGGCGGACCCCACGGCGATTCGATTTGCGAGTGGTGAAAGGTGCCTTCCTGAAAGTAAATCGCGCCATCGGGCCCATACGTAAAACTGTTGGCCGTGTGGTGCGTGTCGGCCGAATCAATTCCATGCAACACTCGCATGCGCAGATCAGCGACATCGTCTCCGTCGGTGTCTTTCAGGAACCAGATGTCCGGTGCCTGGGCCACCAGCACGCCGCCGTTCCAGAATTCGAAACCAGTCGGGTTGTGCAACTTGTCAGCAAACACCGTCATGTCGTCGGCGCGGCCGTCTCCATCGGTATCCTTGAAGATCAACAGCTTGTCGTTCATCTGCTCGACGATCGGCTGCCAGTGCGGATAGGTGGGCCATACGGCGACCCACAAACGGCCATTGGGGTCGAATGACATCTGCACGGGGCTGGCAAGTTCGGGAAACTGTTCTTCGGAAGCGAACAAGTTGACCTGCATGCCTTCGTGCACGGTCATCTTGTCGATTGCTTCTTCACCTGACAGGAACAGGTGTGCGCCGTTGGGTCCTTCGCCTGGCTTGTTACTGATCACGGGAATCAAGGGTGGATGTCCGCTGTCGTCGACGGTGAATTCGTTGCCGGAGGCGATGGCCTGGATCTTCTTGTCTCGCTCGGCGGTCATATAGTCGAGGACTTCCAGTTCCCTCTGAACCACTTCGCGATTGGTTTGCCCGTCAGTGAATTTCAGATCAGCCCGCCCGCCATAGGTCGAGAAGCCGTCGGTGGTGCGATAGCGGTGGAACCAGTGCCAGTTCTTGTCGATGACCGCAGACCGCAAATCCTTGTTAATCTCCGGAGCATCGTCCCGCCGGCCGAATAACTCAGCATCGATTTCCAATGCCACAGCCATGTTGCCCAGTTCATTCAGGTGAACACCGTTGATCGTGTGCTGCGTGTCGTCCTTGCCAATGTTGAAAACCAGGCTCGTGGGAGCCAGCAAATCAACAAACAACACGCTGTTGTCCCGAGCGACTTCCTGCATGGCCTGCGTGTAGGACCACAAATGTTCTTCGTGTCCTCGTCCGTCAGGCACATTCTGATTGACCGTTTCCAGGCCCCCGACGGCCCCTTCCATTACGGCACTCTTTTCGTTGAGATTCTCTCGCGCAGTGGGCGAAAACAGCACGAGCGTGGGAGCTGATTCCCCGTTGTATGTCTGTTCCAGAGTGTGTTTGACGAAGTCGTCGAGTTCCCGCCTGAATTGCGGCAGTCCTTCTTCGCCAGCAAACGATTCGTTGTATCCAAAGAATGCAAATACCACGTCCGCCTCGCAACGGGCCAGCCACTGGTCCGGCGTACCAAAATCCTTGCTGCGCAATCGTGTGCTCAGCGTATCAGCCGAGAATCCGAGGTTGCGAAACGTCAATTGACGATCCGGGAACCGCTGCTGAATCGTTGCTTCCAGCCAGCCGTCATGTTGCATGCGCTCGGCCAGCGTATTGCCAACGATGCAAATCGTGTCGCCCTGCTTGAGTTCCAGTTTCGGTTCCTGGGCTGCACCAGGAACCGGGGTTAGCATGACAATGGCAGCGGTCATCAGAATGGCCAGCGAATCGCGGATCATGGAATCAAATATTTGAAATGAGGCGTGAATTGGTGAATCCTCTAGCCTAATCCACTCTGGTGATTTGTTGTAGTTGCCGCGATAGAATGAGCCGGTCGATACACCATTTTTTGGGAGTACCCGCCATGCACCTGCTCGCTGTGATTTCCGTTTGTTTCCTTTCACTGTGTGCGATTCCGCGCTGTTGCCCGGCTTGGCAGGATCAGGACGAGGCCTCGGGCGTTTCGCCCCTGCAACCGGTGGAAGCTTACTCGTTTTCGGGCCAGCGCCTGCGGCGTCGTGCGTTCAGTCCGGAACGTCTGGAGAAACTGGAAGGCGATTTGAGGACGGCGATCGAGGCGTCCAATGCGGCGGGAAATGATGTCCACAAGCTGATCTGGGTGGCACGGCGGCTGGGTTATTTGTGGCGATATCAGGAAGTGATCCAGACGCTGGACGTGGCCGCCGCCAACTATCCCGACGTCCCGCATGTGTACCGCCATCGCGGACATCGCTTCATCACGACCCGGCAAATCGATCGGGCTGTCGCCGATCTGCAACGCGCCGCCCGCCTGATCGATGGCACCGGGGATGAAGTGGAACAGGACGGCGCGCCCAATGCGGCGGGCGTCCCCACCAGCACGCTGCACACCAACATTTACTATCACCTGGGACTGGCCCATTACCTGCGTGGCGAATACCAGCAAGCGCTGGCTGCCTACGAGAAATGCCTGGCCGCCTCAAAAAACAACGATATGAAAGTCGCCACTCTGGACTGGATGGTGATGACCCTGCGGCGACTCGATCGGTACGACGACGCAATGAAGTTGCTGGACGACATCACGTCGGACATGGAGATCATCGAGAACACGGCTTATCACCAGCGGTTGCTGATGTACAAGGGCGAGTTGTCACCGGAGGACCTGATTCCGGTGGAGGACAGTGCCGATCGCGATCTTGATCTGGCCACCTACGGTTACGGGGTCGGCAACTGGTATCTGGCTAACGGCGATGAAGCGAAGGCCCGCGAGATCTTTGAGGAAGTCACCGGTGGTGAATACTGGGCGGCGTTCGGGTTCATCGCAGCCGAAGCGGATTTGATGCGGATGCGCTGACGTTTGGGCGGGCTTCCAGACTGCCAGGTCGTCTGTATTCTCCATCACAGGCTGGAAGCCTGCGCCAAGTGCAACACCCGCCAGACTACAGTCTTCCGCCTCCAGCCTGACTAAAACCAGGTCCAGTCATTACTCGTGATCAGGAAATAGATCACGTAGAACCAGCTGAGGATGCCGTGGATCAATGCCCAGAAGAAACTCTTGTTGGCGGTCCATGAGATCACGATGGCCAACGCGCATCCGAAACTGATTCCGGCCTTGGTGACGGTAACTGCATGTCCCTTGCTTTCGGGAATCTGTGATTCCTTGATTTCGCCCATCTTTACATTCCCGTCATTTGGTTGTCGGAGTCGGTACATATGCTGTGCTGCCGCAAGTCCGGATTGCCGCTACCCCGCACGTCATCCGGCTTTCTCCCCGAGGGAGGAGGATTTTGCTTGTTGCGTCAGCAGCCCTAATTCGCGGTTTTTTTGAATCCATCGCGTATTTTACGCGAAGTCATCAGAAATTCCCTCGAATCAGCCATCTCACCAACAGGATGTCCCCATGAAACGTTTGTTTTTCGCAATTGCTCTCACTCTGACGGCACTGCTCGCCGGGCAGGCCAACGCTCAGCAGAAAACGATTGTGGAGACCGCAGTGGCCGCCGGCAGCTTCGAAACCCTTGTCGCCGCCGTCAAGGCAGCAGGCCTGGTTGATACTCTCAACGGCCACACCGAGTTTACCGTGTTTGCACCAACCGACGCGGCGTTTGAACACGTGGATCACGAGACGTTGCAAGCTCTTCTGCAGCCCGAGAACAAGGACCAGTTGACCAGCATCCTTACCTACCATGTCGTGCCCGGACGTGTGAATGCCCGCGACGCATACAGTCTTAATTCGGCACCGACGGTCAACGGACAACAATTGCCGCTGAACTTCCGCGGCGAGGCCTTGCAAGTCGGCGAGGCCACGATCACGACGACCGATATCCAGTGCTCCAATGGCGTCATCCACGTAATTGATGCTGTATTGATGCCCGGGCAGGATTCGATCCCGGCCGTCGCCAAGTCGGCTGGTCAATTCAATACGCTATTGGCAGCCGTGGGTGCTGCCGACCTGGGTGAAGTCCTCTCGGGTCCCGGACCCTTTACCGTATTCGCGCCGACCGACCAGGCGTTTGCAAATCTGCCTGAAGGCACCGTCGAAAATCTGCTTAAACCGGAGAACAAGCAGCAGCTGATTGACCTCTTGAAGTATCACGTGGTCAGCGGCCGCGTTTACGATAACGACGCCGTGAAAGCTCGTCGAGCAAGCACGCTGTTGGGTCGAGGAGTCGATATCGAACTGGATGCGGGCGGTCTGATGGTCAACGATGCCCGCGTAGTGGCGAAGAACATTGATGCTTCCAACGGAGTCGTGCACGTGATCGATTCGGTGCTGATTCCATCGGCTATGAACGGTCGTCACGTGATGACTTTGCTGGAAGAAACGATCGCGCGTGGTGCTCCGGTTTTCAACGCCGGTCAACACGATCGCTGTGCGGAAATGTACATGGAAGCCCTCGATTCAATTATGGCTTCCGGCATCGAACACGCCGACGACCACACGATGAAGCTGGTCAGTGATACGCTGGATCGAGCACGTCGCACGCACAGCATGCCGGACCGGGCGTGGGCCCTGCGTGATGGCATCCGCAATTTGTATGTGCGGCTGCAAGACATGCCCGAAAACATGCCAGCGCAAATTCGCACCAGCCGCCAGTAGCCAATTGATGGGTAGTAGTGGTCTCCTGACCAAGCCACGCGCTGGGGACACCTTCGTTCGGCTTCGTGGGACGGGTCGGGAGGCCCGCCCACATCATGGGGGTTGTGCCCCCCCACAACTTGATGGCAAAAGCGTGAGACCGCCCCACAAAACCGGCCGCCTGCAAACTCTTTTTTCGGTACCGAATCGTTAAACTGGACCTGCGATGACTGGCAAGCTGCTAATCTACTTTGCGATAAGCGGCGTGGCGATCGTCGCGGGCTGGTGGGTGTGGAAAATGACGGCACGAAACGCTTACGAAAACGCCGAATACACGGTGCTCAAGTCCGACGGCGACTATGAAATCCGCGAGTATCCGAAACTGATGTTGGCAACGACCGATATGCGTTTCACGTCGCCAGGTGACGATGGCAGTTTCATGCGGCTTTTCGGGTACATCAGCGGGGCCAACGACCAAAATCAAAAAGTGGCCATGACGGTTCCCGTGTTCATGGAACCGGAGCATGGTGATTCTTCCGGCCAAATGGGTTTTGTCCTGCCAAAGGACATCGCCGAACGTTCAGCGCCCGAACCATCGGCCTCCGGTGTGTGGCTGCAAACGCGGCAGGGCGGTCAATTCGCTGTGATCAAGTTCGCTGGTCGCCTGAACAAAGAGACGGCCGCTCGTGCCGAGCAGCATTTACGGCAATGGATGGAGGGGAACGGATTGGAGGCCGCTGGCGAGCCCGAATATGCCAGCTATGATCCTCCCTGGACCCCGGGTCCCCTGCGACGCAATGAGGTTCTGATTCGCCTCCAAGTCGGCAAGTAGTCTTCATTCGGGACGAAAAGATCGGCCGCGAAACGCGGCTCCTTCAACCATCGCAAAGGTATTTCGGTCTGCAGGCTGAGCCCCGATCCGGTGGCCGATAAGATGTTCATTCCGTCGGAGTGGCGGTGGCAACGACCGGAGCCAATACTTCGCGTTCCTCCTTTAGGTGCTCCCGGGTTCTGAGCCGGGCAGATGACGCGGCCACCAGCATGATGACTCCTGTTGATAACAAGATCCAGCTTGGCTCCACCGCGAATCCGGTAACGGCAAGGGCCCCGAAATAATAGACTGACGCGAGCATGATACCGATCCATGTCATCAGGTTCATGACCGCAATAATCCGCCCCTTGTATTCAGCAGGTGGATGAGCCTGAATAAAGACCTGCAAGGGAATTGCTACCCAGCCGCCAAAAAAACCGGCCCCAAATAACAAGATTCCAATCAGCCACAGTTTCGCACCTGTAGCTATCGGCAATATCGCGAAAATGGCAACCGCCGCGGCACAACAGCAAAGTCCAGCACTGCCTTGTGTTACCAAACCGAGTCGAATGTCCTTCTTCGACATTTTGGCGGCCCAGATACAGCCCGTCCCAATGCCCAGACCCATACTGGCATTGAACAATGCCGTCGTTGAGTCCGACAGATTCAACTGCACCTTGCCCATCACCGTGATGGTCAGCGCAATCACGCCGCCCACAAACCAGAAGACGGAATACATCAGCAGCACTTTGAACAACAACCGGTCCTGGAGAACTCTTTTCCACACAGCTGGCTCTACAAACAAGCTGCCTGGCGAAAACTTCAAGGTTGGCTGAGCGGCTGGTGTTCGGCGGAGCATGGTGGCAGTGATGGTTCCGATGATTCCCAAGCCGACGCAAATCAGGCTGATGACCCAAAGTTCGTCTCCCAGCAGACGTTTCAGCACGCCAGCCAACACCATGCCAAAAATGATGGCCAGAAAGGTGGTCGCCTGAATGACTCCATTTGCGGCAGGCAAGTCGGTGTCAGAGAACATTTCCGGCAGGATTCCCCACTTGGATGGGCCGAAAAACGCCGATTGCACGCCCATCAAAAACAGGACACCAAACAAGAGAACGATGAACGATTTACTGCCCGGGTCTCCCAGAAGAAACACCAGCAAACCGATCGCCATTACGACAATCTCGGCCATCTTGCTGGCGACGACAATATTCTTTTTTCGGTAGCGATCCGAAAGATAACCGGCAAATCCGCAAATCATGATAAAGGCAGAGGCAAACAGCATACTGGCTACCGTTTGATATGGATCAAAATAGGGACTGCTACTGCTGTTTGCCGCATCGGCCATCACATAATCAGCGCAGATCAACATTAATAACATTTTGAAGATGTTGTCGTTGAATGCACCCAGGAACTGGGTCATCGTGATGCCCCAGAATGCCTTGTCGCGCCGCAGAGGAGGATAATAAGTCATAAGGGCACCTGCGTTGGGTGTTCCTGTGTCGGGTATCACGCGAAACGGGCGCATTAGGTGACCCTCAGGATTTGCAGATCAAGTCGTAGCGACTGATAGCGATCAGGACAAGCCAATCGCACGCAGAGTTATGAACTCGCACGCGTCTGCTGTCGCCTTACTATTTGCTGCGTCCGTGCCCTGAAGCCTGATTGTCGGGTAAAATCGCCGCTCATCGCCCGACGCGAGATATTAGACATGCGACTTATCTATCCATCGCGCCTCACAAAACTTTTAATTTGGCCGATGAATTCCGGTTTTTGGTCGTCGTATGATTGGGGTGTTCGTCAATCAATTCCTTTTTGCATTTCGGTTTGCAGCCAAGCCCGGGCCCAAGCCCAGTGGCGGTCGGCAGTGGCGGGTGAAATGTTCATAGCGGCCGCAGCCTGGCGGTTGGTAAGGCCGGCAAAGAAACGTAGTTTGACAAGCTCTGCCTTGGCAGGATCGATCTGTTCAAACCGTTCCAGTGCTTCGTTCATTGCCAACAGCTTGTCGGGTTGCTCAACACCAGGATGCCACGCGGGATCAAGTTCGACTCGCTGGCGATCACCGCCGCGTTTTAAGGCTTTTCGCGACCGCGCTCGATCGACCAGAATGCGTCGCATGGCCTGGGCCGCAGCGCCAAAGAAATGACCACGACTGTTCCATTGAAAGTCGTCGCCGTTGTCGACGAGGCGCAACCACGCTTCATGCACCAGTTCAGTAGCTTGCAGAGTCTGCCCGGCCTGTTCGTTTCGCAGTTTGGCGGCGGCCAGTCGTTTGAGTTCCTGGTAGACCAGCGGCAACAGCTGGTCGGTGGCCTGCGGATCACCGGCGTCGATTTGCTGCATGATCCGGGTCACTTCAGTCATCGGATGACTCCAGCATTTGCCGGCAATCGTCAATCCATTGTTCGATGGGCAAATGTTCGGGACGCCGCTCGCCGAGCAGTTCCGCACATTTCTCAAGCTCGGGGAGAGCTTCGTCAGGTTTGCCTTGTCCCATTAAAGCGCTGCCGATCAGGGCATGGGCTTCGGCATCCTGAGGGATGATCGACTTGGCCTTTCGCGCGATTGCTTCGGCCTCCGCATAGTTCTCTTCCAGCAACTGTGTCCATGCCAGTGCCACCAGCGTGGGCGCATGATCGGGATCCAGTTCCAGTGCGTACTCGATCGCCTTGCGGGATTCCACCAGTTCGCCGTTTTCTCGCAAGGCTTCGCCCAGCGTCCGCCACACCCCGGCAACTTCCGGTCGCACCGCAGTGCACCGCATCAGGTAGCGAACGGCGCGGTCCCACCGACCCTGTTTGCCCAGCGCCAACGCGTAATCGTAGTTGACCATCAGGTCATCAGGGTTGTAGCGCAGGGCGTACTCGTGAATTTCGTTCGAACGCTCCGGGTCTCTTGCCATCATGAACGTGATGGCCAGCCATGAAAGCGTGCGTGGTTCGACCTGCTGTAGATCAACGCCGGTAATCATGGATTCCAGTTCATCGCAGGTAACTGGTCGCCGTTCAAAAATAATCTTTCGAATTTCGGTGCGCAACGGATCCGGGTCGGCCGCATACAGCGCGTCGGCCCACGGCTGCATCGTTTCCTCGTTAGCCGGCGCTCCTCCGTAGCCGGAAACCTGCCCTTTAGTGGCGATCCACAGTTCGAGCGCATCGGCCAGCCGCAGCGCCGAATAGTGGTTGCGAATTGTGTCGGCGATTTCTTCTGGTGACCGGGTGGCAAAGTCGACACCGTAATCCTTGAACAACTGGTTAAATTGACGCTCCATCGCCTCCCAGCTCTGCAGGTCGTCGTGCGTGGCGCGATTGATAATGATGTTTTCGACTCGATACGCCAGATTGCGATCCTCGCGAGCTTCATGAAAACGCGTGAGGAAATCGATGGCCCGTTCGTGGATTTCCTCCAATAGCGGTCCTTGATTCATGGCGTCCCGGACACGTTGCTCGCCGGCGGCTGCAGCTACCCAGACGGCTTCGTCGTCGACCGGCGCGTTGATGGCCCGGCCCAGATCCATGCCTGCAGCTTCCAGTCGATTGGATAATCGGTTGCTGTTGTTCGTTATTTCAACGCGACGCGCTGTCCAGGATGACAGTGCCCACGTTCCCAGAATACCCGCCATCACAAGCAGCACCGTGGCTGCCACCAACTTTCCGCGATTGCGTCGCGACCATTTTTTCATGCGATAGCCAGGCGTCGGCGGTCCGGCTTCTACCGGTTCATCGTTGAGTGACCTTTCAACGTCACGGGCCATCGTCAGGGCCGATTCGTAGCGGCGACTGCGGTCCTTCTCCAGCGCCTTCATCACGATCCAGTCCAGATCTCCCTTGATCTCGCGGTGCAAACGCTCGGGACTGACGCGGCGATGTTTGGCGATGACAGTCAGGTCCTGGTCGGTGGTGCTGAGCCGGTGACTGGGTCGCGGTGGTTCTTCTTCGCGAATCAATCGTTGCATTTCGGCGTAGCCGACGGTACGCAAGTGGCGAGCTTCCAGCGGCGTGGAACCGGTTAACAGTTCGTACAGCAATACGCCCAGCGAATAGATGTCGCTGCGTGTGTCCACGTCCAGTCCGCTCATCTCCGCTTGTTCGGGACTCATGTACTGCGGCGTCCCGATCATCTGACCGTACTCGGTGAACATCGTGCGCTCAGTCAGTCGCTGGTGGATGGCCTTGGCCACGCCAAAATCGATGACCTTGACCACCGGCTGGCCGTCGTGCAGCGTCACCATGACATTGGACGGCTTGATGTCACGATGGATGATGCCCTTTTGGTGCGCGTGCTGAACGGCATTGCACACTGACGCGAACAGCTCAAGACGCTGGCGAGTGGGCAAGGAGTTTTTGTCGCAGTAATCCGTGATCGGCACGCCGCGAACCAATTCCATGACAAAATAGGGCCGACCGCCGGTCGCGCCACCGTCGAACACGCGGGCGATGTTGGGGTGTTCCATCATGGCCAGCGCCTGTCGCTCGGCTTCGAAGCGTGCGATCACGGCGCGGGTGTCCATCCCCGGTTTGATGATTTTCAACGCGACCTTGCGGCGTACCGGCTGTTCCTGTTCAGCCATGTAGACGACCCCAAAACCGCCTTCGCCGATTTTCTGCAACAGCTTGTAGTGGTCGATCACCGCACCGGCCGACACCTGGATACCGGCGTCCGTGTTCTCCTGATCGCCCGAGCCGGAGGGCAGGTCGAGAAACTGAGTGGGCTGTTCGTGGGCCTGAACGAGTGCCGCCACACGCTCCCGCAGTTGCTCGTCGCCGGCGCAGGCGTCATCCAGAAACCGGTCGCGCTGATCGGCCGGCAGTTCGATGGCGGCGGCGAAAATAAATTCTTCGGAGCGATTCACGAATGGTTTACCTGAAGCAAGCCGTTAACTCGAGCTCTTTCAGGATAACGTGCGTAAAGCAGTAGAAAATTGCCTCAAAATATTTTCGCCCCGGGAATTAGTCGATTTTCCCAGCCCGGGTGGACGACGCTGACTTGTCGTGGTCATCGGACATATACTATGAGCATGAAAAGGTCACGGTTTCTGTTTGCCTGTTTGGCTGGCCTGGCAGCCTGCACGACCGCCGGGCAACCGGGAATTCTCTGCGCGCAAGCCAAGGTCTCTTTCAATCGCGATATTCGTCCGATTCTTGCGTCCAAATGTTTCGTCTGCCATGGTCACGATGAAGAAGATCGCGAGGCAGACCTGAGACTGGATGTTCGCGATGAGGCCATTGCCGGTGGTGCGCTTGCTCCGGGCAGACCCGACGAAAGCGAATTCGTGCACCGGATTTTTTCGGACGACGAATACGAGATTATGCCGCCGCCGCATGCCGAAAATCCGCTCGACGAATCGCAAAAGGATTTGCTGAAACGTTGGATCACCGAAGGCGCTTCCTATGACAGACACTGGGCGTTTGTGCCACCGAAAGCGCCCGCCGTTCCATCCGCTGCCAAAATCAACCGGGCACGAAACCCAATTGACAACTTTGTCTTTCGCAATCTGGAGAAGAATCATTTACGCCCGGCACCTGAAGCGGATCGCTACACCCTGGTGCGCCGCGTGTATCTCGATTTGATCGGGTTGCCGCCAACGATTGCCGAGGCCGACGCGTTTGCCAGTTCAACCGATCCACGGGCTTACGAGAACCTGGTCGACGATCTCCTGAATTCACCGCGTTACGGCGAACGCTGGGCCCAGCCATGGCTTGATTTGGCCCGCTACTCCGACACCAACGGTTACGAAAAAGATCGCCCGCGCTCGATTTGGCCATATCGCGATTGGGTCATTCGAGCCCTTAACGACGACATGCCCTACGACCGTTTTTCGATTGAACAACTGGCTGGCGACATGCTGCCGGAGGCCAGCTCGGACCAGCGGATCGCCACGGGTTTCCACCGCAACACGATGTTGAACGAAGAAGGTGGAATTGATCCGCTGGAATACCGGTTTCTGGCCGTGGTCGATCGAGTGGCAACCACGAGTATCGTCTGGATGGGACTGACGATGGACTGCGCCCAGTGCCATACCCACAAATATGATCCAATTACGCACACTGACTATTACCGGTTCATGGCGCTGCTCAATAATGCCGACGAACCCGACTTGACCGTTCCGGATTTCGAGAAGACGAAAGCCCGGCAGCGGATCGAGACCAAAATCCGCGAACTGGAGCAAAGCCTGGCGAGCAAGTTTCCCGCACCAGCAGGGGATGGAACGGAAGCTCAACGACGCGCCGACCATCTCGAGCGTGAATTGGCAAAGTGGATCGCGTCGACCAAATCCGCATCAGCTCGCTGGTCAGTCATACGTCCTGCAGAGATCAAGACGAATCTGCCCAGGCTCGAGGTGCTTGACGACGGCTCGATTTTTTCATCGGGCGACATCACCAAACGAGATATGTTTGAATTGACATTCGACCTCGAACCCGGTGAACTGCCGATTACCGCATTACGGCTGGAAGCACTTCCTGACGATCGCCTGCCGGCGCGCGGGCCCGGCCGAACTTATTACGAAGGCCGCAAGGGGGATTTCTTTGTCAGCGAGATTTCTGCCATCGCAGACGGAGTGAATATCGAGTTCGCAGGATCATCACACAGTCATTCCGATGCTGACACCAATGTGAATCGCACGGTCTTTGATGACGACGGTTCAACGGGCTGGCAGCCAGGTAACCGCAAGGGGCAGCGTCTGCAACTGGTGATTAATCTTCGCCAGCCGATCGAGCAGGCACAGAAGCTGAAAATCAGGATTCTCTTCGAGCGTCATTATGCTGCCAGTCTGGGTCGCTTCCGATTCTCGGTCACGTCGCGAGAAAACGCGGTCGCCAACAGCCTGCCTGTGGAGATCGAAACGATTCTCGCAAGCGGAGACGGAAAGGGCTGGAGCGAAACGGAGCGTGAACAGGTCACGAGGCAGTTTCTGCTCACAACACCGCTGCTGGCAGACGCTCGCCAGGAAATCGACGAGCTGAGAAAAACCCTGCCGGTCACGACGCAAACGCTCGTTATGCAGGAACGGCCAGCGGATCATTCACGACCAACTTTCCTGCATCACCGTGGCGAATTCCTCAGCCCCCGGGGACAAGTCTCGCCGTCAATTCCCGAGATGTTTGCCGACGAGACGAACAAGGACAGCTTGCCAGCCGACCGGTTGCAGTTGGCGCGTTGGCTGGTTAGTGACGCTAATCCGCTGGTGGCGCGTGTGGCCGTTAATCGGGCGTGGCGGGAATTTTTTGGTGCTGGCCTGGTGCAAACAACCGGAGACTTTGGTGTGCAGTCACCACCTCCCTCCCATCCGGATCTGCTTGACTGGCTGGCAGTTGAATTCATGAAGAACGGCTGGTCGATGAAACAGCTTCATCGACTGATCGTTACCAGCGCCACGTATCGTCAGCGTTCAGCCGCCACGCCGCAGCTCGTCGAGCTCGATCCGCAGAATCGTCTGTTGGCCCGCGGTCCCCGCTTCCGCGTGTCGGGTGAAATGGTACGCGACATTATGTTGAAATCGACGGGTTTACTGTCAGACAAGATGTTCGGACCGGGCGTGAGGCCCCCTCAGCCAGCGAGCGTAACCGCATTGTCGTACGGATCAACGGCCTGGCATCCTTCGGTTGGCGAGGACCGGTACCGTCGCTCCCTGTACACATTTCGCAAACGCACTGCGGCCTTTGCCGCCTACACCGTATTTGATGCGCCCAGCGGCGAAAACTGTGTGGTTCGGCGAAACCGCAGCAATACTCCTCTGCAGGCGCTGACCGTGTTAAACGACGAAATGTATCTGGAAATGGCTCGTGCACTGGCACAAAAAACGATTGAACAGAGATTTAACACGACGCCGGACTCGGCTAAATTCATCTTTCGCAGTTGCGTGACAAGACCTCCAGAAGATTCCGAACTGAATGCGCTGGTGAACTATTTCAGAGCTCAAAAGTCGCGGCTCGAACAGGGAGAACTTGATGTGACGCTGATCGGCGGTGATGAACAGGCGTCCCATGAACTCGCCGCCTGGTCCATGGTTGCCCGTGTCGTGATGAATCTGGACGAGACGATCACCAAACAGTAAGAAACGATGGATAAGAAACTGCTCCGGTTGAAAACACGCCGCCATTTCTTCCATGACTGTGGAGTGGGTGTTGGCAAGATCGCGCTGGCCTCGTTACTGGCGGGCGGAATGGGCACGCTTCCGGCATCCCGCAATTCCGGGGTGGTGCAAGATCCAACAACGCCGCAGAGTCCGCATTTCGCGCCCTCGGCGAAACGTGTGATTTACCTGTTTATGGCCGGGGCACCCAGCCAGCTGGACCTGTTCGATTACAAGCCGAAGCTTGAGGAGCTGGAAGGCCAGCCGATTCCCCCGTCAGTGATCGCCGGGCAGCGTTACGCCTTTATTCAGCCAGATGCAGCGATTCTGGGGCCGCGTTTCAAGTTCGCCAAACACGGCCAGTGCGGCGCCGAGCTTTCCGAGCGACTTCCCCACCTGGCAAAAGTCGTTGATGAGATTGCGATTGTCAGATCCTGCAAAACAGATTTGTTCAATCACGCACCTGCCCAGCTTCTGTTCAATACGGGATTCCAGCTTCCCGGCCGTCCCAGCATGGGGTCGTGGCTGAGTTACGGTCTGGGAAGCGAAGCGAACGACTTGCCTTCGTTTGTCGTTTTGAAAAGCGGCGATAGCCTCAGTGGTGGCGCCGCGATGTGGAGTTCCGGGTTCCTGCCCGGTTCGCATCAAGGCGTTCCCTTCCGGTCCTCGGGAGACCCCATTCTGCACGTGGCTAATCCCAAAGGATACGACGACCGGGCGCAACGTGACTCGATTGACTTGATTCGAAGCCTCAATCAACAGCGTTGGGGCGTGGTTGCCGATCCTGAAATCGAAACTCGTATCAGCGCCTACGAAATGGCTTTTCGCATGCAGTCGCGTGCGCCAGAGTTGATGGACCTCGGGAGCGAAACGAAACAAACCCTTGATTTGTACGGTGCCGAGCCGGGTGATGATCAAAAACTGTTTGCCAACAACTGCCTGCTGGCGCGCCGCCTGGCCGAGCGGGGCGTGCGATTTATTCAGATCTATCACGCTGGCTGGGACCATCACACCCAGGTCGAAGCGGGTTTGAACAAACAGTGCGAGGCCACCGACCAGGCTTGTGCGGCACTGATCACTGACCTCCAGCAGCGCGGACTGCTGGATGACACGCTCGTCGTTTGGGGAGGCGAATTTGGTCGCACCCCGATGGTCGAAGCCAGCGCTGCCCTGGGACGCAGCCTGGGTCGCGACCATCACCCACAGGCGTTTACGATGTGGTTTGCCGGCGGCGGCATCAAGAAAGGCATAACGATTGGCAAGACGGATGAACTTGGCTTTCACATCGTCGAGCGGCCGATTCACGTTCACGATATACAAGCCACGATCCTGCACTGCATGGGGCTCGACCACAATCGCCTGTCCGTCAACTTCCGCGGGCTGAACGTCAAACTGACCGGCGTGGAGGAGCACCACGTGATCGAGGAGTTGCTGGACAGTTAAGGCAGGTGGAAGCCCGCCCCACGTGGCCTAATCGGCGATCAGGGCCATGAATTCGGCGCGGGTGGACTGACTGGTCTTGAACAGACCACGCAGGGCACTGGTCACCGTTTTGCTGCCCGGCTTTTTAATGCCGCGAATTGACATGCAGGAATGCTCGGCACTCACGACCACGGCCACGCCGGTCGTGTTCAGGTGCCCGCTGATCAAGTCCGCAACCTGCTGCGTCATGCGTTCCTGGACCTGGGGCCGACGGGCAATTTCCTCGACGACCCGGGCAATCTTGCTGAGTCCCGTGACCTTTCCGTTGGGGATGTAGGCCACGTGAGCCACACCGCTGAAGGGCAACAAATGATGCTCGCACATGCTGGTAAAGGGGATGTCCCGAATCAGCACCATCTCGTCGTACGTTTCGGGAAACACGACTTCAAGGTGCCGGGCCGGATCGACATGCAGGCCGGCAAACATTTCCATGTACATCTCGGCCACCCGCCGTGGTGTATCCTGCAGTCCGGGCCGATCGGGATCTTCGCCAACGGCTGACAGAATGGTGCGAACCGCATCCTTGATGGCGGCCAGATCGACCAGCTTTTCCAGTTCTTCGGTGTCGATGTTCTTTTGTCGGGGACTCACGAATTTCGCTTCTTGGCAACGAGGATAATTGAGTTATTTCCAGAGCGATCATAACCGAATAAAGCGTCCGGGGATAACGGTGCATCTTCGGCGAGGACCTGCGCACACGAATTTGCGAGGGCGGGGAAGCACAATAGCCCGAAGCGCCAGTGATGGAGCAGAGTGCCCACCCGCCTCGCTGGCGCTTCGGGCTATTGTTGTCCGCGATATCATCGGCTCGGACGGAAATTGCGCGGCCAGAACACGCCGTCGCGATAACCCTGAATCGACTGGTCTTCCGCCGCCAGTTCCAGCCGGCGGAGCCCCAGCAGCGCATACTCCAGCTCCTGCTCGATGCCCAGGTAACGCCGCCCAAGTTTTTTGGCGACGACACAACTGGTGCCGCTGCCAACAAATGGATCAAGAACGAAGTCGCCTGCATTTGTACTGGCAAGGATCAATCGGGCCAGCAGCTTTTCACTTTTTTGCGTGGGATGGTCGGTGTTCTCGGGCATCGACCAGAAGGGCACTGAGATATCAGTCCACAAATTGGATGGATGCGTGTCGCGATAGTTCCCGTCACCCTGTTCCTGCCAGTCTTTCGGCGAGCGGTCCGCGTTGCGATATGGCGCGATGACCGGCCGCCGTAGTTTCACATCGCCTACGTTGAAACAGTAATCGTCACTGACCGTGCAGAACCAGATGTCCTCGCTGTTAGTCTTCCAGTTGGTCTTCGCGCCGCGGCCCTTTTCGCGTTCCCAGGTAATGCGGTTGCGAACGATGAAGTGTTTTTCGGCCACCGCAAAAATGGACTGGCTGGTCAGCCAGTCGCCGCAGATGTAAACCGTTGCCGAAGGCTTGAGCAGCGGCAAAAACGCCACTACGAACTCGTCGAGCCAGGCTGTGTAGTCAGCGGTTGAGCGTTTGGAGTACGTCTGATTGCCAAACGATTTGGCGAGGTTGTAAGGCGGATCGAGAAACAGCAAGTCGACGCGCCTGCGGGGCAGGGCAGCTGCCCAGTCGCGGCAGTCGCCACAGGCAATCCCGGTGGGAGGCGCAGTGAATGGACCAGCTCGCTGCAGCAACTGCGGCTGCAGTCGCTGCCGATCTTCATCGGTCAGCTGCAAAGTACGATTGCGTGGCGCGCGAGGTTTGGGAACGGAAGCCATGAGGCCATTATCGTGGCTTCAAACCCCGGGAGAAGGTGGGTTCTCATCCGGCCTGCTCCCGGCGCGCCGGGATTCTCCCCCACGGGGGAGAAGGAGCTTGTTGACACCGTTAGTCCCGGTCGGGAATGATGCCGGGATCCGGCAAGGCGCGGCCGCTGGTCCAGGGGACACCGGCATCGTCCAGAGCCGACTTGAGGGCCTCGAAGTCGTCTTCCAGCACGCTGCGCACGTCGCTCTGGACTTCGGCGAACTCGGCACTGGCGATCTCAAATTGCTGGCGACTGGTGCCAGTGGGACCGTGCGAATGTCCGAAAGTGCCGAACAAGGCGTTGCTGATGCGGCTGGAAATGGACGGGAACGAGTTTTCGTTACGCTCGCCGCGACTCGGATCACCGGCCAGTTTCTCACGCGCCTCAATCAATTTCAACTCTACTTCGCGGGCCTGATCCAGCAATTCGATCGGTGCCCGGCCATCGGTGATCAGGCTCTTTATTTCCTCGACCGATTCGGTGGCATCGCCAATCGTCGACAACATGGCGGTCACCGCCTGTCGTAACGCGGCAACTTCAAACTGGTAGTCCAGAACTTCCTGGCGATCGGCAGCGCCGAGGGTCGGTTCGAGGATGGCCAGAACCTCGAATTCAACGGGTTCGCCGATTTGCGTGGTCTCGTCGCCAATGCGTTTCCACGCAGAAACCGAATACGTGCCGGGCACGACCGGGGGACCACCCCCGCCTCCACGAAAACGACCGCCACCACCTGCTGAGAGGGGTGCGTAGCGCAGATTCCAGGTCGCTCGATGCAGGCCTTTGGATGCTGACGCGTTCATGCGGTCAACGACATTACCGTCGGCATCGGTGATTTGGAAAATGACGACCGGATCGTCCTCGATGCTTTCTTCACGCAATGCATCCCAGCCGGGGTACGGATTGTCCTCGCCGGCCTTTTTGTTTTTCGATTCGCGTTCCTTGCGTTGTTGCTCTTTGGACTTCAGCGATTCGGCAAGGTAATAGGTAAACGTGGCTCCATAGGGAGGATTCTCGGCGACGAAGTAGCTATCGCCTTGCGAGCCGCGTTGACCGCCCAGTTTGTCTTCGGGGTTGTACAGCCACGCGGTCTTGATCGGGAACATGTGGAAGTCACCTTCCGGCACGCCTTCGGTCATGTCACGCAGCGGTGTGTAATCGTCGAGCACGTAGAAGCCGCGACCGAACGTGGCCGCCACGACGTCGTTCTCGCGACGCTGAATCTCGATATCACGGACCGGGATGCAGGGGACGCCGCCCATCTTGACCCAGTTTTCGCCACCGTTGACTGACGTAAACAAACCGTACTCGGTACCTAAAAACAGCAGATTGGGTTCTTCATGATCCTGGTTGATTCGCCACACGAGATGGCGATCGGGCAGGTCGCCCACAAGGCTGGTCCACGTGCGACCGCGATCGGTACTCTTGACCAGATACGGCGAGTAGTCACCGGTCTTGTGATCATCGATGCAGGCGTACACGGTGTCGGCATCGAACCGATCAGCCTTGATGTCGTTGACAAAGAAGTATTCGGGGATGCCGTAGATCTGATCGATTTTGCGCCATGTCTCTCCGCCATCCTCAGTGACCTGAATCAGTCCGTCGTCGGTGCCCACGTAAATCAGGCCTTCCTCGACCGGCGATTCGGAAATCGAAGTGACGTTTCCAAACTGGCTCATGGCCAGCAAATCCCAGGTCGCGTCGATACTCCACACGCGATCCATCATCTTCATCTTGAATCGATCCATTCCGCGGGACAGATCGGGGCTGACGGCCGTCCAGTTATCTCCGCGATCGTCACTGCGATGCAGCTTTCGCGAACCGAAATACAAACGCGTGTTGGAGTGCGGGCTGATGTGAATCGGCGCGTCCCAGTTGAACCGCAGATTCTCCTCACCCTGTTCCGGCTGCGGCCGAATGGATACCGATTCACCTGTTTTGCGATCGAAACGCTGCAGGAATCCCTGTTGCGATTCGCAGTAAATGATGTTGGGGTCTTCCGGGTCAATCGCACAGTCGTGGCCGTCGCCACCGATCGTAATCCGCCAGTCACGGTTGCTGATACCATTGCGACTGAGTGTGCGTGACGGTCCGTACTGCGAGTTGTTGTCCTGCGTACCGCCGACCACGTGATACACGGGCCAGTCGTAATCCACGTCGACCTTGTAGAACTGGGTCAGAGGCAGGTTTTCGGTGAAGTCATACGTCTCGCCGTAATCGTACGAGCGATAGACACCGCCATCGCAACCGACCAGCAGGAAAGCCGGGTCGGTGGGGTGAAACGCCACGGCGTGATTGTCGACATGCTTGTTTCTATTGCCGACACCCTCAAAGTTCTTGCCGCCATCTTCGGTGCGACCCAGCACGACGTTGGCGTGATAGACCACGTCAAAACGATGCGGGTCGGCGTAGATTTCCTGGTAGTAGTGCGGGCCGGTTCCGCCAGAGACGTAATCGCTTTGTTTGGTCCAGCTGGCACCATGGTCCTCGGAGCGGTAAAAGCCGCCTTCGCGACCGGGCAACTCGATGCCGGCGTAAACGACATTGGACTTTTGCGGCGAGATGGCCAGCCCAATCTTGCCCTTGTCGCCGCCAGGCAATCCCGAAGTCAGTTCGGTCCAGGTTTCACCACCGTCGGTCGTTTTATGGATACCGGATTCGGGCCCGCCGTTCAACAGGGCGGCCACGGTGCGGTGCCGCTGGTGCAGGGCCGCGTACAGCACATCGGGATTCCCGGGATCCATCACCAGATCGGTACAGCCGGTCCAGGGACCCTTGGCCAGAATCTGTTCCCACGTCTCGCCGCCATCTGTGGACTTGTAAACACCACGCTGACCGCCGTCGCTCCACAGGGGACCCTGCGATGCGACATAAATGACATGCGGATCGTCCGGATGCACGACGATTTTGGAAAGGTGTTCGGATTCCTTGAGTCCCTTGTTTGTGAAAGACTTGCCGCCGTCATGGCTGACGTAGATGCCGTCGCCAAAACCAATGTGACGGCCGCCTACGTTTTCGCCCGTACCGACCCAGATCGTATTCGAGTTACCGGGGTCGATCGTGACGCAGCCCAGCGAGTACGAACCGTAGTTATCAAAGATGGGCCTCCATGTCGTGCCGGCGTTGACGGTTTTCCAAAGTCCACCGGAGGCGACGGCTACGTACCACGTGTTGGGCTGGTTTGGGTCGATCGCCAGATCGGCGATGCGGCCGGACATCAGGGCCGGTCCGATGCTGCGGAACTTGAGCGCGGAGATGGTTCCGGCCTCGATCGGAGATTCGTTGTTTTTCTCTTCACTGGTCTGCTGGTTGTCGCTGGTTTCGGCGTCCTGGGCAAACAGGCTGTTGCCGCCGGGGAAGAGCAGGGTGATACAAAGCACGATCAGGGGAAGTGTACGGGTCATCGATGATTCCTGTGCGTCGTAGTAGAGTGTTTGCAAAGCGAAGCCGTCGTATCCGACCATTGTGGCTGGGCCAGCCAGCCTTGTCCATTTTTAGATGCTTGTGATCTCACACAAGGTTTTCTTGCGTTTTTTTCGGCCGCACCATCGTTTCAGACGAACCCGCGGGCGGCTCCCTCGTCTGGTCGAGGGACACATTTGACCCGACTGATCTGACCGCGTCTGTTGCCATGTTTTCACGCATTTGGGAAAGCTACCGACAGGCCTATGGCGCGGTGCCCCGCAATGTGTGGCTGGTTTCGGTGGCCTTGCTGGTGGCACGCACGGGGACGATGGTAATCCCGTTTCTGCCGATATATTTTGTTCAGGAACTGGGGTTCCGCCCGCTGGTCATCGGATGGCTGCTGGCCGTTTATGGCCTGGGCAGTGTGATTGCCAGTGCGTTGGGTGGCTGGTTGACACAGCGAATTGGCGCGATCCCCACGCAGATCACTGGTCTGGCCCTGAGCGTGCCCGGTTTTTTATTGCTGGGGCAGGCCAACAGTTTCTGGACCGCGTGGTGGAGTCTGTTTTTTCTCAGTCTGGCGATCGAAGGCCAGCGGCCGGCCGCTTCGACGGCCACCGTCGATTTTTGCGATTCGGAAGACCAGCACACGCGGGCCCTGGCCGTGAATCGGCTGGCGGTCAATCTGGGAATCACGATTGGGCCGGCCGTGGGAGGATGGCTGGCCATTATCAATTACGACCTGTTGTTCTATGTCAACGCGGCGACGATGGCGGCCAGCATGTTGCTGTTGCTGTTCTTTTTTGGCTGGAAGATCCAGCCGGCCGCGACGGAAAAACAGCAGATCGAAGAAGCGGGTTCGCCGTGGACAGATCGGCGATTCGTTGTCTTCTGCATATTAAATGCCATCGGGTCGTTGCTGTTTTTTCAAATCATGGGGACTTATCCACTGTATTTGAAACAGTATTTTTATCTGGACGAACGCTACATCGGCATTCTGTTTACTGTGAACACAGTAGTGATTGTGTTGTTCGAGCTGGTGCTGGTGAACGAAGTAAGACGTTTTCCTCTGCTACGCACATTTGCGTGGGGGACGTTGCTGGGTTCGCTGGGATTTGGGTTGCTGCCCCTGGGTGTCGGCTTGTCGTTTGCGGCGGGCTACGCGTTTGTCATTGGGACCGTTCTCATCTGGACGGCAGGTGAGATGTTGTCGATGCCGCTGGGTCCGGCTTATGCAGCGCGCCGTTCGACGCCTGCCAATCGCGGTCGGTACATGGGGATGTATGTGATGTCGTTTTCCGTGGCCATCCTGATTGCACCGCTGGGCGGCATGTGGCTTTACGAGCAGAATCCTCATTTGCTGTGGTTCATCGGATTGATTATTGGTGCGGCTGTGTTTTTTGGATTTCTGTTGCTGGCTGACCGTGAGGAGGGGCCGGGGCAGCAATAATTCTCAGTCTTGAGGCGGGTTAAACGCAAGGTTCGCAAAAAGACGCAGAGCTTCTGAACAGCAGGAATCGATCCCCCGATCCACTTGCCTGGTGGGGATTCGCCCTCCCCGCGTCCCGATGAATCGGGAAGCGACCCTCCCCCAGGAGGGTGAGTGCATCCTGGTTAGTCGTCCAATTCAATCGTGGCGGCTTCCAGCGAACCGTAGTCCATCGCTTCCTGTTTGAGTTGGCGGGCCAACTCGGTGTTGCCCACCGCAACGGCGGCCCGTGCCAGTGCACACAGGGTGATATCGGCGGTGCACAAATACAGGAAATGGAAACTCCATGTTCCGGGATTGCGATAGATATCGAGCGCTTTCTCGAAGCTTGCCGCGTCACGATTTGCCTGGGCCAGACCGCAAAGCGCCTGCACATAGGGGTGGCCGCCTCCGCGAGCTCGATTGCGGCCTTCCAAATGCTGGACGGCCTGATTGAAGGCCACGCTTGCCGCGACCGAATCACCTTGCTCGAAAGCCGTGCGACCCAGACTGCTGAGTATTACGGCACGCATGGTATCGCGATAGAAGTTATCTGCGTTTTCCATGGCCTCAATACCCTTGAGCGCCCACGTGCGCGCCTCGTCCAGTCTGCCGGCTCGTCGCAGCGTTTCACACAGGTAACCTTCGACACCCGGTAATTGCGTGATCGAGGCATCACTCTCGAAAGCACGCGTCAGGCAGATCTCGGACTCCCTGAATTCATTTAGCGCGAGGTGAGCCGCACCTGCGCCCAGCCAACTCCAACAGTGGTCACTCGTGAGCTGATTGGCTTGCTGGTAGCAGCGCACGGCCTCTTTGAATCGCCAGCGGTGTGGATCGTCAATGGAATCGGCGGGATGTATTTGCTGAAACAGCGTCTCGGCCTGCGTACTGGAATTGGTCGCGATCAGACAACCGCCCGCGAAATAGTGCGCCATCGTCGTTTTAGGGTCACAATCGACGGCCAATAACTGATGTTTGAACCCCGCCGGGATGTTGTATTCGTTGATGTAGGCGTAGCCCAGCCAGACGTGGGCCTCGGCCAATCCCGGATCCAGCTCAAGGGCACGCAGGGCATTTTCCTTTGTTAGTGAGATCAAAGTCTGTTCTGTCGTGTAGGTGAATCGCAGGGCGTGCACGGTTGCCAGCCCGGCCCACGCCAGCGCATAGTCCGGGTCCACTTCAATCGCCTGCTGGAACAACTCCCCAGCCTCGGTCAAATCCGCCTTGCCACCACGCAGCCATGCGGCACGCCCCTTGACGTAGCACTCCCAGGCAGAGAACTCCGGTTTCTGTTTGCTGGCCGTCTGTGGTTCAGGTCGTGCGGGTGTTTTGGCAGAGCTGCTGGCCAGTCGCTGGCGAATCAGACCGGCCAGCTGATCCTGCATGTCAAAAATATCGTCTGCCTTGCCATCAACTTTTTCCGAAAGAACTTCCCGGTCGGTCAACAGCTCAGTCAGTTGAACCGTGAATCGCAGCGCGTTACCCATCTTCTGGAACCCTCCGCTGACCATCCAGCGACAGCCGAGCGTCAAACCAAGTTGCTGTCGATCGACCGTTTTATGACCGCTCGCAAGTTCGGTTTGCGCCTTCTGCAATCTGGATCGCGCCGTGACCTCGATACCTTCGGTACCTGTCAACTCGGCGGTAATACTCTCGGCAACGCCAATGCCGATCCACTGGTCATCGGGATGGCCGGAGATGTTGTCAAAATCCATGACGACCAGTGAATTCGGTAGCGAAATTCGCAACTCGCCTGACGCCGACAGGGTCAGATCGATCATGAACTCGCCGACCGATGCGTAGCGTTGACCGCGGTCTTTGGCCAGGGCTTTTTGCACCACGGCATTGATTTGTGACACCATTCCGTCGCCAACCAGAGGCTCCGGATCCTTGGCCAGAATATGGGCCATGCGCTCGGTTGGCGTCTTGCCTGGGAAAGCGGGTTTGCCCGATATCGCCTCGTATAAAACAGCTCCAACAGAAAACAGATCCGAACGTTCGTCCAGTTTTTCTCCTCTCAGCTGTTCGGGAGACATGTAACCGATCGTGCCCACGACCTTGCCCTGTTCGGTCAACAACGTGACGGTTCGATCATCTTCCGGTTGCTGCACCAGCTCCTTGGCGAGTCCAAAGTCCAGCAACTTTACTGACCGGTCACCGACCACCATGATGTTTTCGGGCTTGATGTCGCGGTGCAAAATTCCCACGGCATGGGCGTGACCGAGTGCATCGAGCAGGCAAGCTGCCTGCGACAAGGCATCTTCGACCGACAAGGGACCTTGCTGCAGGCGTTTACGCAGCGTCGTGGCGCGAACCAGTTCCATGGAGATCCAGGCCTGGCCATCGATCTCGCCCGCTTCATAGAATGTGGCGATACCGGGATGCTGCAGCCGGGCACCCGTGCGCGCTTCACGCAGCAGGCGATCCCGCAATGGTCCGGGGAATTCGGCGGGCAGGATTTTCAGTGCGCAGTCGCGACCCAGCGCCAGATCACGGGCCCGCCAGACTTGTCCCATGCCTCCGGAGCCGATCAACTCTTCCAGTTGATAATGGCCCAATACCTGCGTCATCATCCCGCGTTAGTTCGCAAAACGCTGCCAGTTTGTTTTCTGCAACTGGTCAGTCTATGGCAATTTGCAACAGGCATCAAAAAGACCCGCCTCAGCCAGATGGTTGAGGCGGGCTCGATGGATTGCGGCGCGAGAAGGGGGGAGAATTCGCGCCGCATGGTGTTGTTTTTCTCGGAGATTACTTGTTACGCAGTTCCTCGCGAAGTTGTTCGATCATGGCTCGCAATTCGGCAATTTCCGCTCTTAGCGAGGCCGTTTGGGCTGCTGCCTGTGCAGCTTCAGCAGCTCCCTGAGCTGCCTCGGCCTGGATAATTCCGGGCAACATACGATTCAACTGGACGTCCAGATCTCGCACCTCCAGGCCGCCGCTCTCGATGAGTGCTTCCAGTGGAACGATTTGATTTTGAGCCTCGCCGATGCCACCCACGACAATCCCGCCGACGTCGCGTTTTTCAGGCGTGATGGTAAAGCTGACTTCGTCTCCGCGGCGCACGGCCTTGATCTTCAATTCCGTCTCGCTCTCACCAGCTTCCTGAACTGCCTCGACGAGTTCATTGATTTCACTCAATGACGTGCCATTGGCTTCAATCAGGATGTCGAACTTCCGTACGTCGGCTGCCTCGGCCGGCGACTCTTCGATGACTTCCTCGACCAGCAAGCCGTTGTCCAGTCGCAACTGGGCCTTCAGGCCTTCACCGATTTCCTCACAACTGACGCCGATCCGAAACCCGCTGGCGCTGCCATCGAGCCGCAGGATCATGTCGTCAGCAGAAAACGTCCATTCGCCGTCGCCCTCACCCGGAATCACGTCCTGACCCGACTCGAACTGAAATGTCATCGTCATCGGTGATTCATCAAGTTCGTCCAGTTGAACGTATCCCTGTTGACCATCGGGTCCAATCAAGATGGCGCGGCCGCGGTGGACAAAAGTGTTGCTATCGGAGTCTTCCGTTTCTTGTTCCTGTTCCAGCACGAAAACGCCCTCGGCATCCCCGAGCCGAATGATCCGGATGTTGCCCTTGCCATCATTGATAATCACCTTGCCGTCGATGACCTGAGCGGTCATGTCCTGCTGCCGGGCTTGCTCGCTGGTTTCCTGAGCATGCGAAATGGCCAAAGGCAAAACCAGCGCGGCCACGCAGGCGACTGCAAACAGCCTGATGAAACGTTGCATTATGAATCCTCTCTCTGTTGAAATTGATAATTAATGTCTGTGAACTTCGCGGCCCGGGAGAGCCTCGCCCTTCCCGCTGGTTGCGCAGATTTCTACTGAACGAATTGCCGGACGCGGTAACTTTGCACGGGCACAATAAACGACCGCCCGTCCGGAGCATTGCCCGTGATGTAGTTGATGTGTGGCTGAACCTGGTATCCGGCTTGCAGGAATTGCTGCTGCGTGATCGGATCGAGCGACAAATCCAGCCGGGCCAGTTCCTTTTTCATCGGATCAAAACTCTGGTACAGCGGCACCTGCACGTTGTCGTCCATTTGCAGCATGTACGGTTCCTGATTGACGGCCAGCGTATTGCCAGGCGTCGGCGTGTTAACCGATGAGTCCGGCATTTGCGCCGGAGGTTGGCTGGCCACCGGCCCGCTTTCCAGTCCGCCCGGTGAACGATCGACGGGGTTGAGTCGCAATGCGACTGTCAGCGCGAACAATACGGCAGCCGCTGTTAGCATGAGTCGCGGAACGTTGTGTCGCCACCAATTCGTACCGCCCCGTTGTTTCCCTGTTCTGGCCTCCGACGGCAGGCGGGATTCGCGGTGCTGAGCGGAGTCGCTGTCCGCTTGACCCTCAAACGCGACGCCCCACACGCGGTCCTCGATAAACGCCAGCGCAGTTTCCCGCCACAATTCCGGACTGGCATCCGCCTGCCGTACGAATTCAGCGCGTTGTTCGGCGTCCAATTCGTTATCAACCAGCCGCGAAATGGTTTGCTCCACGGATCGCAGTTGTGCCTTGTGATTTTCGTTCATTTCTGCCTTCACGAATTAACGGTGTGCGGGATGGATTCGCACAACAATTTGCGGAGTCGTTTTTTGGCCCTTAACAATCGGTACTCGATGGTGCCAGTCGACGCGCCCAGATGCTCGGCCATTTGTCGATAGGACCAGCGCTCGGTGTATTTCAAAGTCAGTATTTCGCGATCCTGCGGTCGCAGCGACTGGATCGCACAGCTGACCAATTCACGTTGTTCGTTTTGCACAAGCCAGTCGAGCGCATCGGGCTCGTGGTCGGCCGTGTATGCGTTTTGCTCAATTCGCTCCTGCAGCCGTTTGCGACGACCGTTGCGGCGGTGATGGTTGATCGCCTGACGCACTGCCAGGCGGTACAGCCACGGCGCCACTTTTGCCTCATCCTCGGGTCGCGATGGTTGCCGCAGCACAGCCAGCGACAAATCCTGGTACAGATCCTCCACGACATGCGGGTCGTTAATGCGACTGCGCAGCACACTTGTCAGCCAGCGACGGTGCTGGATAAGCGCCGCTGTCCAGTCGATCGCGGATCGGCTGTGTGAGGAAGTCGGTTGCAGTGCTGTCATGCGGAACCACGCGTAAGGACTGATCAACTAGTCGCCGGCGGGGACCGGAGGCGTGCGGTTTTTTCCGAAAATTGCTGTTTTGGGCCGAATTACCGGGGTAGTTACCGGGGTAGTTACCGGGGTAGTTACCGGGGTAGTTACCGGGGTAGTTACCGGGGCAGTTCGCCGCGTCGCCACTTTTGCAGACTACGACGCACGCCGTTTTGCGTGGAGATATGCCCCAGATATGGCGACATTTTGGTGAAGGTGCGTCCCAGCGCCAGCAGGGTATACCACACGGGATTTCTCAGGAAACCGGCACGGATACGCACCAGAGCGCCTGTGAAGGCAGGTGGAAAATCGTCCTTTCGGACCTTCAGCACGCCTACGCCATTCTCATTCAAGAACTGCAATGCCTGATGGTGATGCTGCAAAAGTTCCGAAGCATCGGCCCGGGGAAACAGCTGCATCATGCTGCCTTCGGGAACGGGCATCGTGCCGCCTTCGGCCATGTTGCCGGTGGTCAGCATCGATTCTCCTTTCTTGCCTCCGGGGATCTTCAGCATCGACACGATGTCAATCGCCACCTTGTCCGGTGCGACCGACGAATGGTAAACCGCGCCGAAACTGCGCCCGTCACCATGCAGGCTGGCCAGCATAACGGCCATGGGCCTGGTGTTGACGGCCATGGGATTGGAGATGGGCTGGAACCCGAGCCGCCGCATGGCGGCGTGCTCGGCATGAGCTGCGGGACTGATTTGCTCGTCGGCAATGGACTTCAGTTTTGGATTTTCGGGCAGGGAGTTGGCAATCACCATGAAGAACAGGCCGATAATCGCCCACACTACGAGCATGATGAAGAACACGATGCGGCAGAAACCGGCGGCCTGCAAACCCGGCATTAAAAAACCGATGATGCCGCAGCCTATCAACAAAGTCGCCAGCAACAACGTGACCAGCAGTCCTTTCATCTTGTTCCCCGATTCAACATTGCCCAGTCCGGTCAACCCCGGGCTCGATTGTATTATGCCGTGCGCGTGATTAACAGCAATCGAGTCCTTGCCGGGACGGGTCGGGAGACCCGCCCACAACCGGAGTGACCTTGATGATTCCGGAATGAAATCGGCTTCGACAGAACCTCCTCCCGCGTCCACAACCGGGGTGGCAGTTCCTAAAACTCGTAACCGAATCGCTCAAGGTCAGCCGCGTAGTATTCTCCGGCGCGGCTGCGAGTCGCTTCTTCAAAATACTCCTGATACGGCCCACGGCGTGTTACATGTCGGGGTTTGGGTGGCGGCGTTGCAAAGCCAATGCGGTCGAAAATGGTTTGCACATCTCGAACATAGTGCTCGAAACGCCCGAGAAATCCAGCTTGATCAATCCCGTAATACGCATGGGTCTGCGGTAACGTGTGTTTGCGAACGCGTATCTTTCCGGCGCGATTGGGCTCACTATACCCAATGGATTCATCAACCACGATGTCGAGAAACTCGGTCAGCGACATGCCGGGCTTGAGGTCCAGCGGCACTTTCCAGCCCGTGTCCTCGATGCCTTCGGAAAACATCTTCCACGCGGAGATCAGCCGGTCGAACGGATTGCGGACAAAGGCAAACGAGAAAGCGTCACGCCACGGTTCGGGAATTTCGCCGGTAACCGGACCCTCGTAATGACCTTTCTGCAGCAAAAGATGACGCAACGCCTGGCCGCCTGTTTTGGGATTGTGGATGAACACGCAGCGCGGCTGGTGAATCAGAAATGCGGGCATGCCGGTACAGCGGAATCGGGAAAAAGACAAATGAGTTGCGAAAGGCCAGTATCGTCAACTGGCCTTGAGACGGAAACAGCAGTGAGTCAACGTAGCCACAATCGAGAGAGATTCTTGCGCATTGTTGTTACCTTTCCCAGGATTGGGAGAGGTCGATCTTCGTTGTATGAAGATCGGGTGAGGGTTGACATCTGCGATACTTTGACTTCGGTAAACAAATGCCGCCTCTGCCCCCTCATCCGGCCTTCTCCCCCCGCAGGCTTCGGCCGTGGGCTCAGCCGAACGGGGAGAGGGAACTGACCACCGAAACCAGCGGTAACCCCAGCGGGTATCATCAATAGCAAAGTATCGTGCGAGTTTTTAGGGGAGACTGACGATGAACGCCGCTCGGTGGTGCGTTGCCGGTTGCTGCATGCTGGTGTTTTGCCTGGCCGGTTGTACGGGATCGGTTTATCCGCTGACCGGAGAACCGGCTGCCGATCTGGAACTGGATGGAAAATGGGCCCGGGTGGGCGCGGGCGCGGGACCTGCCGAAGTCGAATTGCATGGCCGCAACGATTCGTACCGGGGTATGGCATGGAGCCGGGAATTTGTGATTACCGTGTTCACGATTGGTGATCATCATTATGCCAATCTGAAATACGACGACTCACTGGAACTGGATGCTGGTCCCAAGTTGCTGCACAAGCTGAATTTGTTCGCGCGAATTGAATTTGAAGACGACGAGTTGCGTATCTTCCAGATCAACGACCCCCAGGCCTTTGAGTTTCTGCGCCGGCATGAAACGGACTTTATCGACGAGGAGGGGAAGTTCATCGTGATCACCGCCAACCGTGAACAACTGCAGCAACTGGTCCGCGATCACGGCGATGAGTTATTTATGAAGTCGCCGAGTGTGTATCGGCGCGAGCGTTGATATGCCGAAGACTGCGCCGTTATCTGCCTCGGGTCAGCGGTTTCCATTGATCCATCATCCCTTCGGAACCGCAGTATATCGAACAAGGAATCTCGAGGCAGAAACTTGATTACGGACCTGACGCGCTTCCGGTATCCGCGTCACTCGTGGCCTTCGGCAATCTGCGGGAAGCCGTCGCCATAGGGCTGGACGTAATTGTCATCGGGACGCGGGACGAGCTTGCGCTTGTCAATCGTGCGGGCGCAGGCATTCCATCGCAAAATCGCATCGTCGTTGTCGTCGTCACTGAGCGCTTCGGCCTTCTCATAATTTTCCATGGCCTGTCGCAGCCACTCGTAAGCCGTGTAAGCACTTTGCCGCGTGTTGCGTTTCATCACCGCACGGGCGGCGCGTTCGAGGATCAGGCCCGCCAGATATTCCTGCTGGTATTCCGACTGGATCCGCTGCAGGTAATCACGGGCCTGTTTGACGATTTTCGATCCGCCATCGAACTGGTCGGTCAGCGAGAGGATCAGGGTTATAAGCGCTTCCTCGTGGTCGGCTTCATGCTCGAGGATATCGAGGCAGATGCTTTCGGCGTTTTCCGGGTCGTTTAACAGACGATAATGCCTGGCTTTTTCCAGCGCGGTACCAATGGCACTGTGGTGGAGCGGCTTGAGCGGTTCCATAACGGGCCCCTTTATTCCTGACTATCCTGTTTTTTCTTGTTGGGCACGATGATCCGGAACAGTCGCTTCACCGGATCATAGTATTCATCGACGACACGTTCCTTCAATGGAATGATGGCGTTGTCTGTAATTGTAATGTTTTCCGGACACACTTTGGTGCAGCATTTTGTGATATTGCAGTAGCCGATTCCATCCACTTTTTTCAGGTCTTCCAGCCGGTCTTCGGTATCCAGCGGGTGCATTTCCAGCGCCGCGGTGTAGACAAAAAAACGGGGCCCGATGAATTCCCCGTGCTTGTAATGGTCACGCAGCACATGGCACACATCCTGGCACAGGTAGCATTCGATGCACTTGCGGAACTCCTGTACACGTTCCACATCCTCCTGGTACATCGTCCAGCTGCCGTCTTCGTTGTCCGGTTTGCGGGGCTTGAAGGGCTTGATCTTTTCCTTGACCTTGTAATTCCACGAAACGTCGGTCACGAGATCGCGCACTGGCGGAAACGTGCGTAGCGGCTCGATCGTGATCGGTTCGTCCAGGTCATAGTCACTCAGTCTCGACATGCACATTAATTTGGGCATGCCGTTAACTTCAGCCGAACAGGAACCGCACTTTCCAGCCTTGCAATTCCAGCGCACGGCCAGATCGTTGGCGCTCTCCGCCTGAATCTGGTGCACGGCGTCCAGCACGACCATGCCTTCGCTGACCTGCGTCTTGTACTCCAGGAAGTCGCCGCCTTCCTTGTCACCGCGCCAAATTTTGAAAGTGACCCTTGCCATTACTTGTGGTCCTCGATGATTTGAAGCAGTTCGGCGGGCATCTCCGGAATCGATTCCTGACTGACCTGCATTTCACCGGACGGCCCCTTGCGCAGCAAGGTGTTCACATGACTGAACTGTTCGTCCTTATCCTTGTAGTCTTCGCGTGAATGCGCACCGCGGCTTTCCTTGCGGATCACAGCCGATCGGGCCACGGCCTCGGAGACGGTCAGCAGGTTTTTCAGATCGAGTGCTGTGTGCCAGCCGGGATTGTATTGCCGGTTGCCGGGCGCACTGACGGTCTCGGCCCGCTTCTTCAGGGTCTCGATGGCGCCGATGGCCGCCAGCAACTCCTCTTCCTGGCGAATAATGCCCACCTTGTCCTGCATCAATTCCTGCAGATCGTATTGAATCTGATACGCGCCGCCCGCATCGTGCGCGCGACTGTCATCCAGGGGAGCCAGCGCTTCGCGATGCGCTTCATCGACCTCCGCCTGGGGCACATCAACATTACCGTTGTCCCGTGCGTATTTGGCGGCGTACTCGCCGGCCAGCTTGCCAAACACGATCAGATCGGAGAGTGAATTGCCGCCCAGTCGATTGGCGCCGTGCAGTCCGGCCGCGCATTCGCCAGCGGCAAACAGCCCGGGCACCGACGACATTTGCGTTTCGCCATCAACGCGAATGCCGCCCATCACATAGTGCGTTGTGGGACCCACTTCCATCGGCTCTTTGGTGATATCGATGCCGGCCAGTTCCTTGAACTGGTGGTACATGCTGGGCAGTTTCTTCTTGATATGCTCGGCAGCGTTGGGGATTTTTTCGCTGATCCATGCAATATCCAGGAAGGCGCCGCCATGGGGACTGCCGCGTCCCTCGCGGACTTCCCGCAGAATGCAACGGGCCACGTGGTCGCGGGTCAGCAGTTCCGGCGGGCGTCGCGCGTCGCGATCGGATTTGGCTACATACCGCCAGCCTTCTTCGGGGGTATCGGCCGTCGAACTTTTGTAATTGTCCGGAATGTCGCCGAACATGAACCGCTCGCCCTTGTTGTTTTTGAGGATGCCACCCTCGCCCCGCACGCCTTCGGTGACCAGAATGCCGCGGACACTGGGCGGCCACACCATCCCCGTGGGGTGGAACTGAACGAATTCCATATCAATCAGGTCCGCGCCCGCGTGCCAGGCCAGCGAATGGCCGTCGCCGGTGTACTCCCACGAGTTACTCGTGATCTTGTAAGCGCGACCGATGCCGCCGGTGGCCATCACGATAGCTTTGGCCCGGAACAGTTTGAACTTGCCCAGTTCGCGTTCGTAGGCAAACGCGCCGGTGCAGCGACTACCCTCCTTGAGCAAACGCGTCACGGTGCATTCCATGTGCACGTCGATGCCCTGATGCACGCCGTGATCCTGCAGTGTACGAATCATCTCCAGTCCGGTGCGATCGCCGACATGGGCCAGTCGCGGATGGGCGTGGCCGCCGAAATTCCGCTGCATGATCCTGCCTTCGGGCGTGCGATCAAAGACGGCTCCCCAGGCTTCCAGTTCCCGCACGCGATCGGGAGCCTGCCGGGCATGCAACTCGGCCATCCTCCAGTTGTTGATGTAGTAGCCGCCACGCATCGTATCGGCAAAGTGGGTTCGCCAGCTGTCGCGTTCATCGACGTTGGCCAGTGCCGCGGCCATGCCACCTTCGGCCATGACCGTATGGGCCTTGCCCAGCAGCGACTTGCACACCAGTCCCACGGAAACGCCTGCCGCAGATGCTTCAATCGCCGCGCGCAAGCCGGCTCCCCCGGCTCCAATAATCAGTACGTCATGTTCTATCGTTTCGTATTCCACCATCGCCCGAACAATCGCCTGTGCCGTTAGCCAAATGTGAAGTAGTAGTCGTGCCAAATGCCCATCGAACAAAGGCGAATGTAAACGTCCGAAAACGCAACCCAAACCAGACTGCACCAGGCCCAGACCATGTGTTTGCGATTAAAACAACTCACGCAGTCATAACATTTGGTGCGGATCTTTGATCCGGAAAATGTGTTCA
This sequence comes from uncultured Pirellulaceae bacterium, assembly GCA_947258905.1. Classification (GTDB taxonomy): domain Bacteria; phylum Planctomycetota; class Planctomycetia; order Pirellulales; family Pirellulaceae; genus CAJQPP01. The sequence goes on from CAMYKF010000406.1 coordinate 47,154, forward strand.
TGTAACCGCCGATGAGGTGGCGCAGAGAGTGACAGCCAAACGTATAGCCGCCCAGCAGAACCACATTGGTCACCAGCACCAGTGTGCCGACGCCGATTCCAAACTTCGTGAACTCGCCGTTTTCGTCTTCAAAGAAGAATCCCTGTATGGCATCCCATGTCAGGAAACACAGGAACAGGAGCGCAAAGTACAAAAAGTAGCGGTGGATATTTTGCAGGATTAACGGGAAGGAGTTTTCGCCCCAGTATCCCTTGCGTGGTTCGCCAACTGCACACGATGGCGGGTCGGCCCAGAATGCCTTGTAATAGGCGCCGCGGTAGTAGTAGCAGGTCATTCGGAAACCGGCGGGGAAGGGCAGGATCAACAGCGCCGGAGAGAACGGCAGCCAGACGGGCCAGAATCCGGGCCTGGATCCGCTGAACCAGGCGTGATGCGAGTCGCCCCACAACACCGGTGAATAAAACGGCGACAGATAATTCCGGTATTCATAATGGGCGTTTTGAAAGGCCGCCCACGTGGCGTAGATGATGAAACCGGAGAGGGCCAGGAAGACCACCAGCGGAACGACCCACCAGTTGTCGCGGCGGTATGTTTCGCCCCACGAGCGTTGCCTGAGCCCGGAAGTGTCTGCCATCAGTCGCCCCGTAATCCAAAAAAACGCCGATTTACCTGCTCCCGGCGTCGCGTCGATTGTGAATCAGGCCCGTTTTAGTGTCAATCACCGATCCACCGTGCGATTCTCGTGGATGTTGAACGTATTGAAGGCAACGGCTCAAGGCTACACTGTATGAATCCGTGGATTGCAGGAGATTGATGATGAAAACGTTGGTTTGTTGCCTCCTGATCTGTGGGTTTGCCGTCCTGCCTGTCATTCAGTCGAGTGTCGACGTACAGGTACAGGCCCAGGTGCAGGATCGTGGCGGCGTTGTCATGGTCTATGAAATCGCGAATAGCGACTCACTTGGCGAATCCGATCTGGACAACGGCATGAAGGTGCTTAACCGCAGGCTGGCCAATGCCGGAATTCACAACGTGCAAATCACGTTGCTTCAACCTGACGAACCACGCCTGGGTGATGTGATGTCGGCGGAAACGCATGGACTGAAAATCGAAATCGCCTATCGCCATGGTGTGCGTGACATGTTCTCGGGACGGGCCGCTACGGTGGGCAGTCTTCGAGATGCCATGTCTGAGGAAGTCAGCAACGTCCAGTCGTTGTTGCACGACCAGGGAACTTTTGAACTGATGATTGCTGCGGATGTCGAGCACAGTGCGGAATTGATTGATGCGGCTTTCACGGATCCGCCATCACGCGAGGTCGAGCTGGTAGATGACGGCGAGGCGAAGACCGCCGGTCGCTGGGTTCCGTTGAGTTGCGATGCCGAGGGCAAATTTCGCAGCCCGCCACGCTCGGCCATTTTGCGTCTCGCAGAAACCGGTGAGCGACTGGATACCGGCGACTCGGGTGCGCTATTTGAAGCGATCGCACGAGAACACGCCGACGATGAAATTCAGATCTTGCTGGAAGTAACGCCTGAGGAAGCGCAGGTGCGGCTGGATCACATGCTGAGAATGGAAGCAATCATCTTTTCCAGAGGCGAGCCAGCCATTCAGTTCAAGTTGAACGGACAGGGTGGCAGACGGCTTCATAAGCTGACCCTGGCCAATATACAGCGTCACCTGTGCGTCGTGATTGACGACGAGCTTTTGATCTCTCCGCGGATCAACGAACCGATCCGTGCCGACGGGATCATTCAAAGCAACTTTACCCAGCAGGAAGTTGATGGGCTGGTAGCGGCACTCAACTTTCCCTCACCGCTGAACCTGGGTGAAGGACCTGTTGCGATTAAGTATGTGCTGGCGCAACAGGGCGATGACAAGAAGTGATTGGCAAGCTCGTCTATTCCGCAGGACGGGACCATGGTCCCGTCCTACGTGATGGATTGCCGGGTCCAATAGACGAAGTCGGTATCGACAGCGGTTCCACCGCACTGGGCAACCAGGGTGGCCACCTGGCCACGGTGGTACAACGCGTGCCCGTGCAACTGGACCAAAACATCTTCGATGCGACTGCGATACCGATCGCCTTCGGTCGACACATATTCAATATCCCGGTCGATGTCCTCATCGGTGAGATCCCGCATAAACGGTTGCCACGCCTGATACAACTGTTGATAAGCCTGATGCAACTGTTGTGTGTTCGTTTGCTCGGGGAACAGCACGTCCAGGCCGGCATCGGGACCGCCCAGACGTTGTAGCCACAACGCGCGAGCAGCGAACACATGCGCGAACTTGTCCACTGCCTTTTGATACAGCGGATTGTCACGCTGGTTCGCCGGCACACTGTCGATCATTTCCAGCGCGCGGCGGTTGGCGTCCTTTTCGTAGGTAAACCAGTAGCGAATACGGTCTGCAAAGTTGTTCATGTTGATCCTGATCAAATCATCACCGAATAAAAGTGATCCAGCGGAAGGGCGCAAGCGCTGCGGTCCGTACCGTGTGATCCAATACCGGAGGGCTTGCGCCCTGCCGCTTCTTTCCCGGACACTCCCGGCAGACATGTTAATGCCATACCTATTCAGCCTGGTAATCGTCGCGAGTGGGGTGCCAGACATCGATGATGCGGCAATCCGTGATGGCTCGGCCGGAGTGGGGTACGCCGCCGGGAATCACCAGCACATCACCCGGTCGCAAGTGAATCGGCTGGCCATCCAGCACAAGTTCGAATTCGCCCTGTATCATGTTGACGATTTGCTCGTGGGGATGCGAATGTTCGGCGATGGCATGACCGGCCTTAATCTCCCAATGCACGACGGTCATTGTGTCGCCATGCACGATCTTGCCGACGTAGCCAGGAAAGGGATTGAAATCCGGCAACGAAGCCAGTTGAACAGAGCCTTGAGCCATTATTTCACTCGCGTAAATTTGATACCAACGACTTTGGAATTCTCGCCGATCTGCAGATCGTGAATTTCCAGCGTGAATTCACCTTCATTCGTCAAATCGAGCACATACTTCACCGGCTTGTCATGTTCACCGGTCAGGTATTCGTCCATGGTGCCGTAAAAACTGATGACCTTGCCGGACTGATCCAGCATGCCTTCGCTGTCTTTCTTGTCCGTGGACATGGAATCGATGGAAGAGCAGGTGTATTTCTTCTTGTAATTGTCGTAGCCATACAGGGCCATGCCTTCGTATTGCTGCCCCATCATGGTGCCCGCGTAGTTCAATTGCACGAATCGATTACCAAGTATCCATTTGCCCTCGGCGGTTCCTTCGGTCGGCGACATGCCCATCATGCTCATCTCGGTCTTCCACTGACCGTTCATTCCGCCCAGCAATTCGTGGTGTTCACCGGGTGTAGCGAACTTCTTCATCATCTCCATCATTTGTTCAGGACTCATTTGCGGCTGGTCCTGCGCTGACGCTGTGCTGGTCTGGCAGGCCAGCAGCGCGGCAATGGCGATGGCGGTGATCATTCTGGTCATGGCTTCTTCTCCGGATACCGGGGGTAATTGGAACAACGAGATCGTAAACGATTCGCCGACCGCTTGCCAATTTCGAGCAAGCGGCCTCCCGTAGCCGAACTCGCAAGAGTTCGGGCAGGTGCGCGGTCGTTCCCCGGCAGGTCCCGAAGTGTTGCCACTTCGGCTACGCGGCAAGGCTATTTTGTGCTGGAAGCCGACGCTGCATGGCTCCGACAAATCCACTCGGCGTACAGTTCCGGTCGCCGGTCGCGCATAAACAACTGCCGGGCATGCGAAGCGGGTACTTCGGCCAAATTGATGTCGCAGTAAAGAATCTCATCGGTGCCCTGGGCGGCGCGGGCCAACACGCGACCGTCGGGACCGCACACAAATGACTCGCCGGCGAACGTCAGTCTTTCCTCCTTGCCGACTCGATTGCAGAGGGCCGTAAAGTACCCGTTCTGAAAGGCCGCCACCTGCAGTTCTGCTTCGTACAGTCCTTCCGGCCACTCGTCGACCGCACCGGCTTGCGGCACGATCACCAGTTCCGCGCCGGCTATGGCCAGTGCCCGCATGTACTCGGGAAAGTGCCGATCGTAACAGATGGCCACGCCCAGTTTGCCGAAACGTGTGCCGTACACCGGCGCTCCCTGGTCACCCGGAGCGTAGTAGCCCTGTTCATGAAAACAGGGATAGTCGGTGATGTGCACCATTCGGGTTGTTCCGAGAATCGAACCATCGGCATCAATCACTGGTGAACTGTCGAACGTCTGTTGACCGGCCCGCTCAAACACATTCAGCACAATCACACACTGGTGATCGGCAGCCAGTTGGCAAAACTGATCAGTCAGTGAACTGGGCACCGCTTCGGCCAACTCCAGTTCGCGCGGAGTCGCCGGCGACTGGGGATAGAAGCGTTCGAAAGCCAGTTCCGCAAAACAGATCACGTTGGCGCCGGATTCAGCCGCTTCACGCGCGGCTTGCAGGCCCCGCTCTTGATTGGCCCGACGATCATGCGAAGCGGATTGCTGGACGAGTGCCAGTTTCATCGTTCATTCACCTTGCAAAACCTGCAAAACGTATCTGCCCCTTCCCGCCGACCTGGCGGTCGCCGCTGGCGGATAATCGATAAACTCGACCACATTTTGCCAGCTCGCGACGATTACCCAATCAACACGGCAGGGAAAACCCTGTCTTTCGATTCTACCGTAACCGATTGTAGGAAATGAGCCGGGCTTCGTGGGGCAGCAGGAACCGGGCAAACGTCAATCATTCGCCGACCCGCTTACCTTCGCGGGCCGTAAAAACCGACACTCCGGTGTTGTTGACCAAAAAAAGTCGGAGAGCTGCCGTGAGTACTGTTAGCACCAGCAAGGACCGTTACGAAAACATTCGTTGCCAGAAAGGGCCGGTGGGCGTGGCTTGCCCCCAGTGTCATAACACCAATGACATCTACTACAGCAGCGCCCAGTTAAGACGGCCGCTTCACAAGCGTATGTTCTATTCCTACTTGCGCTGCCATGCCTGCACGCACCGATTCCGTACCGTGCGTGTCGGAACGCTGGTATTTGTGGCCGTGGCCACCGTGATCTTTTTGTTTGCCGGAGTGCTGGGCTAGTCACTACAGCGCTGAGTTTCCATTTGATTCGTAGCCGAAGTTGCAAAACTTCGGTTTCCCGGCCCGAATTCTTGCGAATCCGGCTACCTTGCGCCGAAGTCGCTGTAGTACCACGCTCTGGCCCATCTGTTGCTTGCGCGACGATACCTCGTCCCGGTAACGCCAAATGCGTGAAGCACAGCACGCCGGAGCCTGTTTTTCAGGTTTCCCAACTTCGGCGGACGGGATAATGGGATAAGATTACCTTACCTCGAATCGAAATTATTCCGGCAAGGTGTCTTTTTATGTTGATTCCCCGTTCCTCGTCCCCCGATTCGTATCGCACACGCTTGCGTGAATTCCTGGTCATTTTGGTTCTGTTTGCGCTGGCAACTACCTCCTGTCAGGTACCCGCCCAGGATGATCCACGCGATCCGGTGCCCGAACCGTCGTCTACAACGCAGACCCAGGACGCCGACGAACCAGCTTCATCGACCGGGCAGCACCAGGAACAACAGCACACCAACGCGCTGGCCCGCGAAACCAGTCCCTACCTGTTGTTGCACGCACACAATCCCGTTGACTGGTACCCCTGGGGCGAGGAAGCACTGGCCAGGGCCAAAGCCGAAAACAAACCGATTTTTTTGTCGATCGGTTATTCCAGTTGTCACTGGTGCCACGTGATGGAACGCGAGTCCTTTATGGACGAGGAGATTGCGGCGTTCCTGAACGAAAATTTTGTGTGCATCAAGGTGGACCGCGAGGAGCGCCCCGACATCGATTCAATCTACATGACCAGCCTGCGAGTATTTAATGAGATGATCGGCAGCCGACGTGGCGGTGGCTGGCCGTTGACCATGTTCCTGACACCGGATGCGAAACCGTTTTTTGGCGGGACCTATTTTCCTGCGCGAGACGGTGACCGTGGAGCAGCAACGGGATTCAAAACGCTGGCCGAGCGTATTGCTGCGGCGTGGGCAACCAGTCGTGATCGCGTCCGCCGGGATGCCGACGTGCTGACCAGCGTGACTCGCAAGGAACTGAGTGGACGGCGCGATCGCGAGACCACGGAGATCAAGTCGACATGGATCGACGATTGTCTGATCGAGTTAAAGGACCGGTTTGATCCGGAACACGGTGGATTCGGTTATGCCGCCAACAATCCCCGGCAACCCAAGTTCCCCGAGCCAGCCAACCTGATGTTTTTGCTGGATGTGCTGGAGAACGATACGGCGAACGAAGAAGTCAAAAACATGCTGGAGCTGACGCTGGACCAGATGTTCCAGGGCGGTATTTACGATCACGTGGGTGGCGGTTTTCATCGTTACAGCGTCGATCGGTACTGGCACATCCCGCACTTTGAAAAAATGCTCTACGACAATGGTCAGTTATTGTCCGTTTATGCCCGGGCTTATGAAATGATTCCCAAAGAGGAGTATCGACAGACCTGTGAGGAGATGGCCAGCTGGGCGATGGCCGAAATGCTCGACCCCTCCGGCGGTTTTTATTCGGCGCTGGATGCCGAGAGCGATGGCGAGGAAGGCAAGTATTACCGTTGGGAAAAATCCGAATTGCAGTCCTTGCTGGGTGACCAGTTCCCTCGCTACGCGGAAGTGTATCGCATCAATGAATCGCCCAACTTCGAAGGCGAATACTACGCACCGCAGCTGACCCGGACGCTGGAGCAACTGGGGCAGGCCAGCGGCAAATCGGCAGCTGACATGCGGACCGAATTGCGGGCAATGCATGACAAGCTGCTGACAGCCCGCAACCAGCGTGAACGTCCGCTGACCGACACCAAGATCCTGACCGGCTGGAATGGACTGATGATCCGCGGGCTGGCCGATGCCGGTCGGATACTCGAAAACCCGGAATACATTAAAGCAGCAACTCAAGCCGCAAATTTCCTGCTCGAAAACTCGCTGGTCGATGGCCGTTTACGCCGCACTTACACCGATGGCCAATCGCGGCTGAATGCCTACCTGGACGACTACGCCTTTTTGATCGACGGCCTGATCGCATTGCATGAGGCGACCGGTAGCGCGAAGTGGCTGGAAAAGGCCCGGGAATTGCAAGCCAAACAGGACGAGTTGTTTCTGGATGAAAAAGTTGGCGGTTACTTCTTCACCTCGTCGGACCACGAATCACTGCTGGCCCGTGCCAAGAATCCAACGGACGGCGCCGTTCCATCCGGCAATTCCGTCTCGGCCAGCAACCTGCTGTACCTCGCCGAACAACTGAACAAGGACGATCTGAAAGAGCGGGCTCGTGGCGTCCTTAAGGGTACCAGCAACATGCTTGACGAATTCCCGTCCATCGCTCCGCGCTTGCTGATCCCGCTACGAGATCTGAAATAGCCTGCAGGCTCACGCCTCCTGTCTCTCCCAAAGCGACGAGGATAAAAAAGAAACGCAAAGGTCGCAAAGACGCTTGAGGATGTGTGCGAGAGAAAGCAAATCCCGGGAGAGGCCGGCCCTTTCTCCGTTCAGGAAGTCACGGAAATCCGGCAAAACGCTGCAAAAGCCATGCTGTCGCTTTCAAAAACGCCAGCCGATCAGATTCCAAAAAGCAAGGAACCAGACAAAAGCGACCGACGCCAGGGCGATAAGGCCATAGTGAATCCTGCCCCACCTGTTCCAGCATTGGTTTCTTCCATTCGCCAGCCAGAGGATCACGATCGCCGGTGTCAGCACTGCTGAAATAACC
>CAMYKF010000406.1:54998-68144 GCA_947258905.1 uncultured Pirellulaceae bacterium
ACAGACGCAAGTAGAGCGGGATACCGAACTCCAGATGCGTCGTATCTCCGCTCATGATCACTGCCAGCGCCACGACGAAAACGACGTTGATCATGGAGTTCACATACGCGACCCAGCGGGCCAGTCTGACGCCGCTCGCCGTCGGCTCGCGCTCCTGATCGCTTCGCCGTTTTAGCAAGTACGCGATAGGCCAGCCGACGATGGCCGACACGAAAGTCAGCAAACAAAATGCCAGAAGCGACAAATGAAATCCTGGCGATTCATACCATGCCAGCCGTTGCCACGAGTAGCTGTCGATCAGCACGTACTTGACGTCGCCGCTGGCATCCCTGCGCACGGCCATGCGGTCTTCGCCCTTGTCCGGTGTCAGAAGATCGGGCTTTGTTTCAGACCAATTCCGGCCCAGGAACCCGACAGTACCATCATGGTTCGTTGTCAGCCGGGCAGCCTGGACAAGTACACCCAGTCTGGCCATGGTGGTGCGGGCCGAGCGGCATGGCGCAAAGACTCCCTGGAATGACTCGGGCTGATCAACGGCTTCTCGAATCGCTGGCGAAACTTCGCTTGACTCGGCTGGCGGGAGGAACTCGTCAAAGAACTGCCGGCGAAGGTCGTGGTTCGCCCGTGAGCCTCCACTGCTGTTCCAGGAAACAAACAATCCCAGTCGCTGCCCGGGAACCAGCACTAACAGACTGACGAAACCGCCCAGACTGCCGCCATGCTGCAAGACGCGGTGACCGTTAACTTGTTTCTCCTCGAAGCCATACGCCCAGCCAGACAAATCCGGGTGATGGGTGAAAAGCTGTTGCTGCATCTGTCGAGCGGTTTGTCCACCGAGTATTCGACCGCCTTCGCAACGCCCGCCTTCGAGATGGGCAATCATGAAGCTTGCCATATTGGTGGCGCTGGCGTTGATACCGCCTTCGGGCATCGGGATTAGCAGACTATACGGAATGGCCTGCCAGTCGTCCCGTTCCCACGTATAGGCAGATGCCAGCTCAGCCCGGTGCTGCGGCGTTGGTACTTGATCAGCGGTGGCGTGATCCATTCCCAAAGGAGCGAAAATCCGCTCTTTAATGTATTGCTCCCATGACATTCCGCTGACTTGCGAAACGATATGTCCGGCCAATGCGCCACCGTAGTTGGAGTACGCGGACACTTCGCCGGGCGGTCGCACACGCGCCGGCATGTTGTGTGTCAGGAATTGTTCCAGCGATCGCAGGTCCTTCGGGTTGCGTGCCAAAGTGCCGATCAAACCCCGGTCCTCGAACCCTGCTGAATGGGTCATCAAATCCTTCAGCGCGATTGGCTGTGTCCAGGTCGCAGGAATCTGAAATGCTGACAGATACTGGTTGATATCCGCATCGAGGTCCAGTTGGCCCTGCTCGACCTGTTGCATGACGGCGGTCCAGGTAAACAACTTGGTGAGTGAGGCAATTCGGAACAGCGTTTGGTTCGCGTCAACGGGAACCTGTTCGTCCAGTCTCGCCACGCCGTAGCCTTTGGCGAAGACCGTCTTGCCGTCGTGGACCACGGCAATCGTGGCACCGGGAATATGGTGTCGTTGCAATTGCCCGGGTACCAACTCGTCAAGGAAAATTGTCAGGGCCTCGGCCGTTATGTCTGGATGCTGAGTCCCGGAAACCTGATTCGCGGTTTGCAGTCCGTGTACCTGCCAGGGGACGGTAATTAGCTGGATGGCAATCAGAGCCAGTATCAGCCAACGGCCCGGCCTGGAGGGTGTCTTCCGGTAAGCGAGGTCATCATTCGCGAGCAGCATCATCGAGTCCGGAATTAGCAATCGAACTGGTCTTTGTCATCAGGCTGGAGCGTACCTATTTCGACAAATTCGTCAGGCGTGGAATTTTATTGGGGGGATTTTGGCTTGTGGCAACCGGCTTCCCGCCAGGCAATAATGCTTTCCTGACTGGCGAATCAACTAACGGCTGCTTTACGGTGTCCCCATGAAAATTGCATTTTCCCGCTTGCTGGTTCTCAACGTTTTGATGCTGCTGCCCGCCGGCCTGCTGGCTCAGGAAGATCATCCTCGTGATGCGCTTGAGCAAATCGCCATCATCGACCAGAAAGTGATGATGCCGATGCGGGATGGCATCCGTTTGTGTACTGATATCTATCGGCCGAAAACCGAAGGACGTGTTCCGGTCGTGTTTTCCCGCACGCCGTACAACTTCAACGGCTGGCGCGATGGCGAGGAAAGCACACGCGGCTATCGACGCGCGCTGGACTGGGTTGAAAAGGGTTACGCATACGTCGTACAGAATGAACGCGGTCGTTACTTTTCTGAAGGCCAGTGGGATATCCTGGGCACTCCAACCACTGATGGCTACGACGCGTTCACGTGGCTGGCGGAGCAGGATTGGTGCAACGGCAAGGTCGCTACAATCGGTTGCTCATCGACGGCCGAATGGCAAATGGCCGTGGCGGCACTCGATCATCCGGCTCACGCGGCCATGGTGCCGCAAGGTTTTGGTGCGGGAGTTGGACGCGTCGGGCAGTTTTATGAACAGGGCAACTGGTATCGCGGCGGTGCGATGCAAATGCTGTTCATTTCGTGGCTGTACGGTGTGCAAAACGATCGCATCCGACCCACCTTTCCCGCTGATGCAACACAGGAAGAGTTGATTCGCAATTCGCGGTATTTTGATCTGGCCCCCGAACGTCCCTCCGTCGACTGGTCTCAGGCACTGCGGCATTTGCCGGTGCAGGACATCATTAAAAATATCGACGGTCCCGACGGCGTCTTCGAGGACATGATCCGCCGCAAGCCTGATGATCCGTTGTGGTACCAGGGCGGCCTGTACCACGATGACATGCCGTTTGGCGTGCCCGGCTTCTGGTTCGTATCCTGGTTTGATGTGGCCAGCAGTCCCAACATCGCCCTGTTCAATCACGTGCGCGAAAACGCCGACGATGCCGAAGTCCGCGACAACCAATACCTGATCATTGCACCGGTGTTGCACTGTTCATTTACAAGGTCGACCGAAAAAACGATGGTGGGCGATCTGGACGTCGGCGATGCGCGACTGAATTACGACGAACAGATCAATGGCTGGTTCGACTACTGGCTGAAAGGCGACGGCAGCAAGAAACCGGAAATGCCGCGAGTGCAGTACTACACGATGGGCTCGAACAAATGGCAGTCGGCTGACCAGTGGCCACCCGCCAACGCCGAGTTGACACGCTTCTTTTTGACCAGCGGCGGCAAGGCCAATACGTTGTTCGGCGACGGACGCCTCGTAAATGATGCATTGTATGCTCCCGATCATTCCGGTGCACCGGAATCGGATCAACCCGACACATTCAAATACGATCCCATGTTGCCGGTGCCCAGCGTGGGTGGCAACGTCTGTTGCACGGGCGGCGCGATCGAGGCCGGTTCGTATGACCAACAGGACCTGGAACAACGCGAAGACATTCTGGTGTACAGCACCGAACCCCTCACCGAGGGCGTCGAGGTCAGCGGCTTTATCGAAGCGACTCTGTATGTTTCGTCGGACGCCCGTGACACTGATTTCACGATCAAGCTGATCGATGTTTATCCGGACGGCCGCGCCTTTAATCTGGACGAGACGATCCTGCGGGCCCGATATCGCGAGGGCTTTGACGAGGAAGTGTTCATGGAACCGGGACAGGTGTATCAGCTGGAGATGTCACCGATGTCCACCAGCAACTACTTTGCCGAAGGTCACCGGATTCGCATCGAGGTTTCCAGCAGTAACTTCCCGCGTTTCACCCGCAATCTCAACACCGGCGGCAACAATTTCGACGAAACCGAAGGCGTTGTCGCGACCAACACGATTCATCATTCACAAGAGTACCCCTCGCAAATCCGTCTGCCGATTGTGAAGCCGTGATCCAGGGTGGCATCACTGTCCGTGTCGAGATCCAAGCACAATCGTTGTCGTAATCGTCGTCGTGATCGTCATCGACAGCGGCGTTGGGAAAGTGAAGGACGAAGCTGCAGCCTGTCGCGTAGCAAATCTCGTGAGAGATTTAGTTGTATTTGGCCCCATAAACCGTTATCCAGTCCATCAGCCCTCACCCAGGCCCCGCTTAAAGCGGGTCCTGACCTCTCCCAATCATGGGAGAGGTTGAAAAAAACGCAATATCCTCTCACGACTTTGGTTACAAACGCGATGCAGCCTACTCGTCCACAACGCAATACAGATAACGCACGAAGACGAATATTGGAGAGAGGAGCCCGGTGCTCTGTCATTTCGACGACGATTACGATTACGACGACGACAACGAGGAGAACAGGGACCAGGGGATTGCGATCAGGAGCTGATGCATTCCTGGCCGGAGACGGGAGCACCGCTAGCCGGTGCGGGCGGACGGGATGGCATGTTGGATTGGTCGGTAAGCAGGCGGTCCTTGGCCCAGTCCATGGAGCGGTTTTCGATTTCCTCGACTCCTTTGGCGGTGATCGAGAGCAGACCGTTTTCCTCGCGGGTGACCCAGTCCTTTTCACGCAGGTACCACAACTGGAATTCCAGCACCTGTTCGGGGCAACCGAGAATTCGCTGCAGGGCCATTGCGCCAACACCGGGGTTTTTCATATCGCGACGACGCTGGGCGTAGAACAGTGACAACATGCGATGCCGATCGATAACTTCGCTGCCGGTGACTTCCGCAGAATCCACCAGTGCTGCCTGGTCCTGGATGTGCTTGTGGTACTCGATGTCGTAGGCCGCGCGCGATTCGGCGTTGGTCAGCGTGTTGTAGGCGTCGACCATCCGTGTGAAGCGCGTCTTGTCGGAATCCGGTGACACATCGGGATGATGTCGATGAGCCAGATAGCGGAAGATCTTTTCGATCGTTTCCGAATTGGCGTTGGGGCTGACCTCCAGCACTTCGTAATAATCGATGAACTCCGCGCTTTTCATGGTATCTCCAGCAGTTGGCCTAATGGCCCGGGTAATGAACTAGCGGTCTTGAGGCGACTCGGCGTCGGTATCGCCTCCCTCGGGAAACGGACCGGTCTTGGTGCCGGGCAACGTCGCGCTGGGCAGCCAGACGCCGATGGGCGAGGGCTTGCCGTAATAGAATCCCTGGGCCAGCGAGAAATTCATGTTGCGAAGGATTTCGTGGGACTCGATGGTCTCCACACCTTCGGCCAGAGACAAAATTCCCAGGTCATTGACCATTTTGGCGATCAGGGCCACGACTTCCTTGCGTTTCTCAGTAGCGCGATGAATGTCACGCGTTAGCTTCATGTCGAATTTCACGACATCCGGACGGACTTCGCTGAGTTCGACCAGCCGGGCCCGGCCCACGCCGAAATCGTCAAAGGCCAGTTTCATGTCGAGGTCGGCCAGTCGCTCGCGGAGCTGGATAATCAGTCCCGGATTGGTAATGGCGGCTTCGTGGATCTCCAGAGTGATTCGCAGATCCGGTGCACTTTCACGCAACGCGACCAGCGAATCGTAGAGGCCCTCGCGGGCCAGTTCGGTGGGGTGTGTATTCAGGTAGATGTCCAGGTCCCGTGGCAACTGCGAACACAGCTGCACACCGTGGATACGCATCACGCGGCTCAACTCGGCTTCCAGATTCAGCTTGGAGGCGGCCGAAAACATCTCGGCAGGCGTCTTCAGCCCAAACAGCCGGCTGCGGCCAAGGATTTCATAGCCAATCGTCTTTTTGTCGCCGACCTCCACAATCGGCTGAAAGAACGGAACCAGTCCACCATCATTCATCAGCCGATCAAACTGCATCATGGCCAGGGCACGGTCGCAGGAATCTTCATGCAACGTGTGGCCCTCGGTGTGGTTGCGGCCCGACGACAGCCGGAACACGATCGTCGCGAACTGGATCAGATCGCCCTCTTCCAGCGGCATGTAATCAAGAATGCGCTGGCCATTGACGAATGTACCGTTGGTACTGCCTGAATCCCGCACACACAGTTTCCCGTCAATCGAGAAGAATTCGGCATGCGTTTTGGATACGGCATTGGAGGGAATGGATACGGCCGCATCCGACCGCCGACCGACATCGCAGGGCAGCGCAGGGATCTTTAAACGACGTATCCCTTCGGATTCGTTGATCTGACCCGAGAGAAACCACTCGGTGGCATTGATCGATGTGTCGGGGGCGTTATGCGTTTCCATGCGTATAAGCGGGCAGCGAGCCCTGGCTCTCGGGGATTCATCAATTCCTGGTTAGTCGTCAAAAAACGGGGATACGGTAGTCCCACGCTAAACACTTAGCACGAACTGGGGGTGCGGCAAACAAAATCCCCTCAGCGATGGGCGAAATGCACCAGACGCTTCCGGACCGCCAGCCGCGTTTTCCGTATTTGGCAGCAAAGCACGTATTTAAAACCTATATGTCATTGAACCGAGATATCTCTGTGCGGCGCCAGCACGGGGGCTCGCAACGGTTGTGATGGAGAGTTGACTTATGAGCATTACTGAAACGGGCAGCGGGTCACTGGACCTGCTGGCGACGATTTTATCTGACGAATCGTTTCGTCCGTCCGAACCGGGAACACTGGAAGAGACGGGCTTGCCGTCATCCCTGATCGAGCAACTAATCTGCAAGCGTCTGTTGCTGGCCGGACGACGTAGCGGTCGCCAGCTGGCCGAGGAGCTTTGCCTGTCCTTCCATCTAATCGAAGGTATGTACCAGAATCTGCGTTCCCGGCAGATCATCGTGCATCAGGGTTCTGCGCCGCTGAATGATTACTTTTACGCCCTGACCGAAACCGGCCGCGAACGGGCTACCACCGCCATGGCCGCCTGTTCCTATGTGGGGCCAGCCCCGATTCCGCTGATGGATTATGTATTGTCGGCCGAAGCCCAGACGATTCGCGCCGAGAATCCCAAGGAAACCGACTTGCTCAAGGCGTTTCGTGACATCTCCATCGATCACGAGCTGTTTGAAAATCTCGGGCCGGCCATTAATTCCGGTGCTGGCCTGTTTTTGTACGGCGAACCGGGTAATGGAAAAACGACGCTGGCCAAGCGGATCACGCATTGTTTTGGTCAGGAGATCTGGATTCCACACGCCATTTACGAAGACGGCCAGATCATCAAGTTGTTTGATGCCGCGTTTCATGAAATTGCCCGCCAGCAACAGGAGAGCATTCTCAAGGATGCCGCTTACGACCATCGCTGGGTCAAGGTCAAGCGCCCCACGGTGGTTGTCGGTGGCGAACTGACCATGGACGCGCTGGAAATCCGTCATGACCCGCGCAGCAATGTCAGCGAAGCCTCGTTGCAGATGAAAAGTAATTGCGGTTGCCTGCTGATCGATGACTTCGGCCGCCAGCGTATTGAACCGACCGAATTGCTGAATCGCTGGATTGTTCCACTGGAAAGCCGTATCGACTTTCTCACTCTGGCTTCCGGCAAGAAAATTCAGGTGCCGTTTGAGCAGTTGATCATTTTTTCGACCAACCTCGAGCCGGCCGACCTGGTGGACGAAGCCTTTTTGCGCCGCATTCCCTACAAGATCGAAATTGGCGATCCGACGGTCGAGGAATTCCACCACCTGTTCCAGCTGTACGCACCAAGATTCAAATGTGAATACAACAAGGTCTACATCGACTACCTGGTCGAGACCCACTATCTGAATGAAGGCCGTGCCATGCGGCGTTGTCACCCGCGCGATTTGCTGGGCCAGATCCGCAATTACTGTGTGTACAAGGACCTCGAGATGGAGATCCGTCCCGAGTACTTTGATCGCGTCGTGAACAGCTATTTCACGATGATCATTGGCGAGGACGGCACACCGACCCAGGCCAGGCCAGCCAACGATATCGCCGCCGGGTAACCGGGAAATCCGTGGCGGAGGCGGCAGTCAGTTTGGGTGGCTCAACTCCGGCAAACCTTGCGGGTTTGGCCCGTAATGGCGCTTGAATTGTCTGGTTCGCCGGAACCTGGCGGCATTCACTAACTTCGGCCCTGCTAAAAGCCGTTAACAAGGATATGTACCGATCCCGCGCCATATCGCTTCGGGTACCCGACCGGCAACTTGCCAGAACCGTCCTGGAACAAGACCAACCTTCCGACTTCGCCTGCCCGACAACGACCATCCATGTCCACTAGCAACAGCCAGTCACTGCAACGCGACCAGCGTGTTCTGGACTATGTCCTGAAAGAACGCATTGGCACCGGTGGCTATGGCGAGGTCTGGTCGATCGAGGCACCCGGCGGCATGTTGAAAGCCGCCAAGTTTGTCTACGGATTCCACGACGAAAAACGCGCCCAGCGGGAACTCAAGGCGCTGGATCGCATCAAGCACATCCGCCATCCGTTCCTGTTGTCGCTGGAGCGGATTGATGTGGTGGACGGCCGCCTGATCGTGATTACCGAACTGGCGGAAATGTGTTTGAAGAAGCGCTTCAACCAGTGCCTGGAACATGGTCAGCAGGGAATCGAACGCGAAGAGTTGCTGGGTTACGTCGGCGAATCGGCCGATGCCCTGGATTATATTGCGGAATCCCATTCACTGGCTCACCTGGATATCAAGCCGGAAAACCTGCTGCTGGTCGGCGGCCACGCGAAAGTGGCTGACTTTGGCCTCGTCAAGGACCTCAAGGCGGTGAACCAGTCCCTGATGGACGGCCTGACACCGGCCTATGCCGCGCCGGAATTGTTTGACGGCCAGCCCGGAAGTGCCAGCGACCAGTACTCGCTGGCTATTGTCTATCAGGAGATGCTGACGGCCACGCGTCCGTTTTCCGGCACCACCGCCGCTCAACTGGCCAACCAGCATCTGCACAGCCGCCCCAACCTGAATGAGCTGCCACGCAGTGACCAGGCGGTAATTGCCCGGGCCCTGTCCAAGGACCCGACCAAACGCTATCCCGATTGCCGCTCGTTCGTCGAAGAACTCGGCAAGCGCAAGAACCGCATGCGACGCAAATCGGGTGAGAGTCCCAGGGGTCGCCTGGAAAATATCAATACCCAGGATGCGACCGCTGTCGATGTCGACATTCATGCGATCAAGCCCGACGTCACGATGACGATTTCGGAATCGGTGGTTCCAGCCGTCAAGTTCGAGGGCGATGTCGACAAACTGGAACCATTTGCTCTGGATGAATCCCGGGCCGAGGTGCGACCTACACTGTTCATCGGCGTCGGTTCCACAGGGGCCCGC
Source organism: uncultured Pirellulaceae bacterium (assembly GCA_947258905.1). Classification (GTDB taxonomy): domain Bacteria; phylum Planctomycetota; class Planctomycetia; order Pirellulales; family Pirellulaceae; genus CAJQPP01. The sequence goes on from CAMYKF010000406.1 coordinate 64,122, forward strand.
GTGCTGTGCAGACTGCGTCGGCGGCTCAACCAGCGTTATGGTTCGTCGGACAGCCTTCCCTCGTGGCGATTGCTGTGTATCGATGTCGATCGCCGATCCATGTTCGATGCCACACTGGGCAATGAGCAGGGATCACTGCAATCGCACGAACTGTTGTCTATTCCGTTGCGGAAACCTGAAGAGTACCGCAACGACAGCGAACTGGACGTGTCGTGGATCGGTCGCCGCTGGATTTACAACATTCCGAAAACCAGCCTCACTGAATCACTGCGTCCACTGGGCCGGCTGGCCTATGTTGATCATCACGAGAAGATCTACACGCGAATCAGTGACGAACTGTCCAGGCTGGCGTTGCCGGAAAACCTTGCCACCACATCGGAAACCACTGAGTTGCTGCCTTCCAGCCTGACACCGCAAGTTGTCTTTGTGGGATCGGTGGCTGGCGGGCTGGGCAGCGGCATGTTGCTGGATCTTGCCTACACGACTCGCGTTTGCATGGGCGAACTCGGACTGACGGACGATCACCTGTACGGCCTGTTCTCTCACAGCACGTCGCGAAATGGCGGCGACCATCGTCTGGCGATTGCCAACAGCTACTCGTTCCTCAACGAGATGTATCACTACAACCTGAACGGCTATCCTGGTGCCGAAGCCTGCCGCATTCCGGCATTCGAGGATACACCGGTGTTCGACGGAGCCTATTTCGTCCATCTGGGAGATGACCTGCAACAGGATGAGTTCAATAGCGCGATCGACGGTATGGCTGAATACCTGTATCTCAGCGTGTGCACGAGAAGTACAGCGTTCTTTGACCAATGCCGCAGTTCTCGCGAATTCGAACCCGGCATGCTGAAAACCATGGGCATCAGTTTCATCAGTCGTGGCCAGGAATCGATTGCGAATCAGGCCGTACGCTGGATGGTCGGTCGCATGCTGGGCCAGTGGCTGGATCCCAACGAGGATGATGGCGATGATCGGCAAAAATTCGAAACCCGCGCGCACGATATTCTCAACGGAACCATCTTTGGCAGTAACCGACTGGCTGAACCGATCCAGGCCATGGTGGACGACCATCTCGGTGCCAATGCGGTCGATGAACTGATGCGGCAAATTGACGAAGCGGTTCGGCAACAACGCAAGCCGATCAAAAACCCGCTGAAGTTCGCCAATCATTTTTTGAATCAGAAACTCGGTATCAATACTGACTCAAGACTCGATTCCCTGGTGACCAAGGATCCATCACTGGGCGAGATTATTGAGACGCGGATTCCGCTGATCGCGCGGCGCAGCAAGGCGGAGCTGGCGGATGCGGCTTATGCGCTGATTGACGATCCGGATTTCCGCCTCGCCGGTTCCACGGCAGTTACCGAGTCCATTTGCAACACCTTGCAAGTGCTGGCGGTCGCCATTCAGCGACGCAAAACCGAATTGCAGACAGATATTGAGGATTGCGAACGCCACTTGCAGGAAGAGCTGGAAAAAGATTCCGACGCGGACGCCAACACCGAATCGCTGGGCCTGATCCATATCTCACGACTGGTTCGCAATCGTGTCGAGTTGCTCGTGGAAACATTCAAACGCCGGCTGGTTCTGCTCACCCGCTCCGAACTGCTGTCCGCCGTGCATCGCATCGGCGAATACCGGCAATCGCTGGAACTGGTGAGAAACCAGATTCAGCTGCCGGTGGATGTGAGCCGGATGGACGAGGACCCGGTACGCAACGAGAACGACATGTTCGAATTGCTGGTTGACAACGTCACCCAGCAGGCGCGTGACTGGTATCCCGAACTGGAGCAGAAACTGAGCAAGGAATACCTGGAGCACGAAGGCGGCTTGTTCAACATCCTGCAGGAAGGCGGGCCGCGTTTGCGGCAATTGCCGCCGGTCATCCTGCGGGTTGCCCACAATCTGGCTTCACGCAAACTCCAGGAAATGCGGCTCGATACGATGCTGGTCGAAACCAATTTGCCAGCCGAGGCCATTGCCGCGTGGGTTAATGAACTGGTACGCCCTGCCATGCCCGCGCTGTACAAGTGCGGTGGCACCTCCAGATTGCTGGTGGCCGTGCCGCAGAAAGCACCCGTGGCCACCCTGGCCAGTTTCGTGCAAAACCAGCTGGATCACGAAGCCAATATTATTCCCTGCACGTCCGGCGAATTTGCAATCTGCGTGGAGATGGACCAGATGCCGGCCGAAAACGTCGCCATGACCATTCTGCAAATGCAACCCGACTGCGCCGAATTGATCGAGCGGTTGCACTGCCGCAACGATATCGAATGGACCAGCCTGACCCCTCTGTGCTAGGTGGACAGCGCCAGTTCTCGCACGAAAAACCTGTTACAACCTGGCGTGCTCAATTCTTTGTCACGCTCCCTGCAAGTGCTCTTCAGGGAATTCAGTGGCCGGTCTTGATCGGATTGACAACCTTCCCCGTGGGCATTGGTGTCTACACATCACCAAGCCGGAGGCTTGGCAGCAAGTAGCCGGTGGTTGCGAAGCGATACCACCGGATCCTTGTCGACCAGAATTTGTGCATCCCGCAGGGATGCCAGCAATACAAGACCGATTCGCGTTGTGCTGCGACCCTTTCAGGGTCGCCTTTGTTGCCGGAACCTGATCCCCGGGTGCGCTACGCGACCCGGGGCTAATTGCTTAAATCCCTTCGGGATCACTGGCTGCGGTGAATTGTGCAGACACCAATGCCGCGGGAGGGTGAGAAAAAACCAGCCACCAAAATATTCCAAGAGCCCCCCGAGGGAAGTCCGCGATCCCGGCACGCCGGGGGTGACTTTGTTGTACCTTCGGCGTTAGACATTCTGCGGTTTTAATTCCAGACCGGCACTTCCAGGTGCCATCCTGCCCAACGCAGATCAGTCTTGATCCAGTCTTATTTCCCAGAAGATCTGTTCGCTGTCGTCGGTCGCGCGATCCAGTTCCATTTGCTGACCAGCTTCCTGCCAGGTGATGCGAAACTTGTGATCGCGTGGTAACTGCAACGACAAGAGGTCGTTCAGATCAGCCGATTCATCGCGTGTCATGCCCGACCAGTTCAGGCCATCGTCTTGCAAGCTGACGACTGTAATCTCGCGTGACAAACGGGTGCCATCGGCTGCACGAATGCCGACCAATACACGGCACCGATCCGCGGGCTGGTCTTCGCGATCACGCGTGTAGCGGCTGGTGACATCCACAGCTGGCACGTCCCGGGAATGGGGGGCCCAGACCATGGGAAAATACAAGCCGGTTTTGGCAAAGCTGGACGCATAGATGCGATTCATGGGTTTGGAAGCGTCTGCCTGGGAGGCATCATGCATAAACCAGGCATGATTCAGTCCCTGATCCGCTGGCTCGGCAGCGCCGGTGAAATGCCACTGGCCATCCCACACTTCAACCCATGTATGATTGCCGCGCTTTTTGGTCCAGCGAGGTGTTCCGGCCAGTCGAGCCGGCACGCCGACACTGCGGCAGGCATCGGACAGCAAGATCGACAGCCCGGTACAGGACGCCACCGATTGTCGCATGCTCTCAGCCGGACTCTGGTTGGCTTTCTCACGCGAAGTGGCGTAACGAACATTGACCAGGGGGAACAACTCACGATTAAGCTTCTCCGCCGCTTCACCCGGTGTCTGGCAATCGGCCACGATATCCAGACAGCGTTCCATCATTTCGCCCCGCCAGCTTTCCCGCGTCTCATCGACATTGGCATAAGGCAAAACGTCATTGAAAAAAATCGCTTCGGGAATCTGCTGGCCCCACGGCACCCGATCCAGTGCCGCATAAGCCAGTTCGACATTGTTGATCAGGTATTCCGCGGACAAACTTTGCAGATCGCTGGCCGGCATGTGAAGTATCAGAAATTCCAGCGCACGGCGATGCCCGGGTTTGATCTGGCGAAGGGCCGTTTCCAGTTGCGATCGATTCTCGCCCGACTCGTTCAGCCGTGTTGCTACATCCTCCGACCACGACGGCGGACTCTCCTGCCAGGCACAGGCCGCGCTGGCAAAAAACAACAAACTTGTGAAT